>NZ_JBJEFJ010000189.1:0-5274 GCF_051873915.1 Pradoshia sp. | reverse complement strand
AAAATCGCTTCTCAATCTGAAACCGAACAAAAATAATTCTTCTTAAGAATAACAGGTATGTTTAGAAATAGCAAATAATAACACCCCCTCCATATTGTTTCTTTAATCGTTAAGATTATCATTGATTGTAAAACATGGCTGTTAACAGCCGTATCCAGCACTTTCTTGAATAGAAGCGCAGCTTAAAAGCTCGCCATACCCCGTACAACCAACTAAAATGAAGAGACATAATGGAAGCAGATGGATGGCCATTGTTTTTTTCACGTAACCCCCCTGTAAGAATGCCTTATGATTCAATATTCTCCAAAATCCCCATAAATCCCTTTTAACCGCTAACCACCTGTGTCATGGTTATGAACAAAGCACACAAAAAATGCCAGTGGTTTCCCACTGGCTTCATCTCTGCCACTTAATCTAATTCTAAGAGCTGGAGAATGTTATAGGCTATATTTCGTTCCTTCCCCTCATATGGATACGAATGAATGTGGATGGCAGGGTTGAAATTCAATTCAATGATGGAATATGGGGAGTGGTCATCAGTTAGATCCTCCACTATCATATCCACTCCACAAATATTGGCTCCAACTGATTTGGAGGCCTCTACCGCTATTTTTTTGAAGCTGATTGGCACCATGTCCGTAACATCGACGCTGTCCCCGCCGGTGGATATATTAGAGTTTTCACGTAAATATTGCTCTTCTCCTATTGGTATAACAGAGTCAATTGTTTGGTTTTGCTGCTCTAGAAAAAGCTTCATGTTTTCATCAATCTGGATTTTCTCTAGAGGCGTTTTATACCCCTTTCCTCTTAATGGATTTTCATTTTTTTGGTCTATTAATTGTTGAATGGTTGATATTCCATCACCTGTAACATTGGCTGGCACTCTATGCAAGACTGCCACCGTCTCATCTCCAATGACCAAAAAGCGATATTCTTTCCCTTTTATGAAAGGCTCTATAAGAATGGCCGAATCCTCTCTGAAAGCGATATTTAATGCTTGAATCAAGCTTTCTTTACCGGCTCCTTTCGGGAATATTGAAATCCCCAATCCAAAGTTTGTTGATTTTGGCTTTATAACTAATGGCCGATTAACCCAATGGTGAATTGAATCTTTAGCAGATGCCAGATCAAAAAACTCTTCCCCTTCCGGAGTATGCAAACCGTTCCTTTTAAGAATCTGCTTGGTCACGCTTTTGTTTTCCATGATCAAAACAGCGACATACTGATCCTTGCTCGTTTTTGTCGCCTGTTTGACATATTGCACATTGCTCCCTTTTATTAGTTCGATAAAATTCTCTTTTCGATCCATGATTCCGAAAGAGATGCCTCTCTTAACGCTTTCCTTCAGCAGTATTTGTGTTGAAAGCTCCATATCGGTATAAGGTTTAAATAAGAAGCGTTCACGGAAAGCTGCGTCTCTATGTTTTTTAGCCAATTCCATATGCGCCTCTATATACCCTTTTTCTTTACATAACTGGCCCAGTTTATAGGCATAGGTCTTTTCTGGATTGTGAATGATGTCTTCCTTTGCTTTCAGAACTTCCTTAAATGGCAGCTCATATTGCTCGTTCATTTTTAACAGGTCCTGTATGATTTCGTTTCCCCAGCTTCTTATGGAAACCTCTGCGCCATTTTGTTGGAGCATAAGCTGCCCATTTTGACCTTCAACAGCTGCTTTTTGGATATTCCGCTCACTTTCTAGCTGCCATTTTTCGTATGGCGGCTCGTCCTTTTCTATGCAATATAATAAAAATAAATGAATAAAATTCAAATCAGCAACGGAAAGTCCACTCTTTACAAATGGGTTGATATCAATCGTGCGAAGCTCTACATACTCAATACCGTCTTGCAGTAAATCCTCTGTAGAATAAACAGGACCTTTGCCCTTCAACCGCACCTGGGTATAGAGCTCCCTTATATCTTTAAGCACCCCGTGGTTGATATAAGCTGTAATGGAATCCACATAATTTTCGAGAGAGGAATAATCCAATTCGATGAATTCTTTGTTTTGATACCCACAAAGGCTATTTCGATAAGATATGGCCTTGTTGTTCGAATACGTTTCAGGAGAGATTTCTTCCATCGTATCTACGCATTTCTTCTCATAGGTTGTATGAATCGTATTGGAAGCACCAAGGGTATAGACCAGGAACCACTGGTAACGTAAGTAGTTGCGAGTAAGCTTTAAATAAAGATCCTGCTTAAACTCTTGATAGGATTTTTGTTGATTGGTTTTCGTATAGAGTGTCTGTATCAATGCATCTCCTAAGGAGAAGTTAATGTGAATTCCAGAAATAAGTTGTTTTTTTCCTCCATATTTGTTTCTCAAATACTCTCGATATTGCTCATCTTTTTCCTGGTTAGGGAAGATCGCTATCGGAATATCTTCTACTTCCGGTGTGATGGCAGGCATGGATTGGGGCCATATAAATTCATTGCCCAGCTCCAATGCCGCTATATTGTATAAGGAGTCTAAAAAATCAACCGCATCGTTTGTTGTATGAAAGACGGGTGTAATCAATTCTATTTGAGATTCTGAAAAATCTGTCGTGATATAAGGATGCTCTTTTTTATCACCAAAAACAGCAGGATGCGCTGTTAAAGAAAGAGCTCCTTCACTTGTAACACGTAACCCCTCCCGTTCAAGTCCAATATTCACATCCAAGATCTGTTTATTTGAAAGAGTAGAGAAGAGATTAAATGGCATGCTGATATTTCCTCCTATAAATTGTGTTGAAAATGAGCACGGATACTATTCCTTTTACAAATGACGAAATCGCAATACTCCACCAAATCCCAGCCAACCCTAATGAAGGAATAAGCAAGATGGCTAGAGGTATTCGCATTAGCGTAAAGATAACAGAAATCGTTGAAGGGATTTTCGGCATACCAATCCCTGTGTAAGCACCCATGCAAATGATTTCAATTGCCATAAATATTTGAGAGAGACCGATTATTGTCAGATAGGCTGAAGTAATCGCGATTGTTTCAGGATCGCGCGTAAATATCCCAGCTAATTCTTCCGAGAAGAAGATAAAGATGATGCTCGTTATAAGGGCATAGGATATGCCGAGCAATAGACTAACTCGGTACCCTTTTAAGATTCGTTTATATTTTTTTGCTCCAAAATTCTGACCAATGAAGCTGCCAACCGCTCCATTTAAACTGCCCATGACAATGAATGTAATCGATTCAATTTGAAGACCGATTTTTTGTGCGGCAACCGCATCTGTTCCATAAGAAGCAATCATGATAGCTAGTATGATATTGATGACGGTAAACAGAATTCGTTGTATCGACATCGGAATACCAAGTCCTATGATTTCCTTGAACTGTTGAAAACGTATTTGGAAAATGTTCTTCTTGAACAGAATACTTCTCGCTAGATAGATAAATAAAATGAACATAAGAATGTGAGAAATCAATGTCGCAATGGCAGCACCAATGACGCCCCATTTAAATGTATAGATAAAAATCGGATCAAGAATGATATTTAAGATAAGACCAAAGGCACTGATATAGAAGCTTTGTTTATTGTTTCCAAAGCTGCTGAACATTCGAATGAAGAACGTGTTGAAATAGGAGAAAAAGAGCATAAAGGCAGACACCGCCAGGTATTTATAAGCATCTATTTGTACGGCATCATTATTTAAATTCAATAAATCCAACAGACGATTTCCAAATAACAGCAATCCAAATACGGTTATAATGCCAATAAAAAGATTCAATAACAAAGAGCTTCCAATATAGGAAGCACTCTCTGTGTCATTCTTCCTCCCTACTGAATGAGCGATTTTTATTCCTCCGCCAACGACAATCATTGCTTGAACCGCATATCCCATATTTATAAAAAAGCTTGCTGATCCAACGGCAGCAATCGCATCAGGACCAAGACCTCCAACGAAGATCATGTCAATAAAGTTATATAGAAACTGGAGCAAGGAACTTCCTATTAGCGGAAGAGACAAAAGAGAGATAACCGAAAGTTCATTCCCAGAAGTTAAGTCAATTTTTTTCATTTCTTATCCCCTACTAAAAGTGTGTTAGAAGCATTGATGAAGCAAATGCTTTCCTCCTATTATGACCCTCAGGTGCATTTACAAGTAAATCTGTCTCGCAAAATCAACTCTATTATTTGTATTTTGCAAGTATTTAACGAATGCTATCTTACCCCAATGGAGCAGAACAGCATCTTGTTGTTTTCTTCATATTTTCATTCAAAAGCTGAATGGATTGAATCACCATTTCTTTTTCCGTTTCACTCATCCCTGCAAAGACTTGATTAAGATAGTCATTCATTTGCTCATTGATATTGGCTGCCACACGCTGCCCTTCCTCTGTCAAAGAAAGTAGATAGATCCGCCGGTCCTCTGCATCAGGTGTTTTCTTCACTAATCCTCTTTTTACTAAGGATTGAACCTGGCGGCTAAACGTTGTAATATCCGTTCCGAGAGTGTCAGCCACTTGTTGCATCGAAGGCAATGACTGATGTTCAATTTCATATAAAATATGACTCTGAACGAGCGAGATATCATGCCCTTCCGCTTGACAGCAATTCTTGTTTAAAAACCCAAATCGACGTGTAAAGATTTGAAAAAGGTTCCGAATATCGTGCAAAAAAAAATCACCTCTTGCCTGCTTTATTTACTTGCAATATGCAAGTAATCCTCCTTGAATAGAATAGCTATATTAATTGCAAATTACAAGTTATTTTAAGTAAAAAGACTGGCACTGAAAGAAAACGAGAAAAAAGCCAATCCCTCGGTTGACTCTCAATCTCAAATTCTAACTCAAACAATAATGGTGATATTTCAAGTATTGATACGAACGGAAATGGAATAGTGACCCGCCCCTTTAGCTCTATAGAATATTTATTCAATACCACTTACTATTAAGTCGGCTCTTTCAAAAGGTCTATATGTTTCAACATAAACGTCCTCCGATAACATCCAATTATTCTCCCACATATCACGAGCTGTTTCTCCGTCTCTTTCAATACCTCGTGAAAGCCTTGTGTCTCTTGGACATTCAACCCATATTGTAAAATCGTATTTTTCGAAAAATTCCTGACGCATTGTGTATACACCTTCTATTATGACAATTCCTCCAACTGGAACAGTATGCCACTCTGCTAAAATATCCCTTACCCAATCATATCGCTGGTAATGCCCTTCTTTATTTTGAGCTACGGGTTCAAGAACCTGATTTAAAACACGCCTCCAATCATAATCAGCACCAACGGGCTTATTCTTCGGAAGCGTTTTTAGAAGTTGT
>NZ_JBJEFJ010000188.1:0-5294 GCF_051873915.1 Pradoshia sp. | reverse complement strand
TATATTGAAACCCTATCGAGGAAATATGTTGCTGGTATGATTCTGGCGACTAGTGAGTTGGAGAAGACATATTATGAGCAGTTGAATGTGCCAATCGTCGCATTGGATCGGCCGATAGGGAGCGGGTTTCCGACCGTTATGACAAGGAATGAAGAAGGAGCGCAGCTTGGCACAGAGTTTCTAATCAAACAAAAGGCGCGCCATATTGCTTGCTTAAGAGGGCCGGAAGGATTAAGGCCGGCAGAAGACCGTTTAAAAGGATTTTTGAAAGCGATTTCAAATACTTCGGTCTCCGTGACGGTTGTTCCTTGTCCTTTTGAATATAAGGAATCTGAGAAAATCGTGAAGAATCTATTACAAAAAGATGAAACGATTGATGCTATATTTGCCTGCAGTGATATATCCGCAATTGGCGCCATAAAAGCGGCTCATTCTTTAGGAATCCGTATTCCTGACCAAGTACAAATTATGGGCTTTGATGGAATTGGCTTGGGAGAAATGATGAATCCGAGCTTAGCTACAGTCGCCCAAAATATATATGAGCTTGGCTCAAGAGCAACGGAAATGCTGATCAAACAAATAGATGGAAACACAATCGATCGGTTAGATGAATATGTTTCCCCGCAATTAATCATACGAGAATCAGTCAAGGGGGCTAGAAAATGATTACGGTTATCGGAAGTATCAATATGGATTTAGTCTGTGAAACGAATAATCTCCCGAAACATGGAGAAACGGTCCTAGGCCGGCGTTTTGAAACCGTTCCGGGAGGCAAGGGAGCCAATCAAGCGGTTGCTGCGGCGCGCTTAGGAAGTTCAGTCACGATGATAGGCGCAGTCGGACATGACAGCTTTGGCTCAGTGCTAAAGCAAAAGCTGGAGGATGAGAAGGTAGACACAAGCTACATAGAATGTGTAAGCACCAATACGGGGATTGCCAATATTATTGTCTACAATGGCGACAATCAAATCATTGTCGTTCCCGGAGCTAACTTTCAGGTGACTCCATCTATGGTTAAAAAACACAGGGAGCTGATTAGTCAATCAGCGATGGTCATCATGCAGCTGGAAATCCCGCCTGAGACGGTGGAGTACATCTTGGGATTATGCAGGGAATCAGAAGTGCCTGTCATATTAAATCCGGCTCCGGCAGAGAATTTTAAAATTGAGTGGATGGACAGGATTACGTATCTTACTCCGAATGAAACAGAGGTAACAGAGATATTCGGCACTTCGCCTGAACAAGCTGTTCGCAACTATCCGAATCAATTAATGGTGACTCTTGGTGAAAGCGGAGCGATGTACTTTGATGGCCAAGACATCATCAAAGTAGAGGGATACCCCGTTGTACCTGTTGATACGACTGGGGCAGGGGACACATTTAATGGAGCGTTTGCTCATGCGCTTACAGAAGGCAAATCCATTAAGGAAGCTGTCCGTTTTGCGAATATTGCCGGGTCCTTATCCGTTGAGAAATTTGGGGCTCAAGGCGGCATGCCTACCGAGGCGGAAGTGGCAGCCAGGATGAAGGGGGGAGCGCTATGAAGAAGAATGGAATGTTGAACCGTGAGCTGGCGGGGATTTTTGGCAAGCTAGGCCATACGGATCAAATTGTTATTGCCGATTGCGGTCTGCCTGTACCAGACGGAACAACGTGTATCGACCTAAGCTACAAAATAGGGGAGCCTGGTTTTTTGCCAGTGGTTGAAGCCGTGTTGGAGGATGTAGAAGTGGAACAGGCGGTTATCGCCGAAGAGATGGAAGAGAATAATCAATCTCTTCATACATGGATTAATAAGCGTTTTGAAGATATACAGGTGGTTTCTCATGAAGATCTTAAGGAGCGGACAAAATCAGCCAAGGTGATTATTCGTACAGGCGAAGCAACTCCATATGCCAACATCATCTTACAAAGCGGAGTTATCTTCTAAAAGAAAGCTGGTGACACTTCAATGATACAAATGTCAGGGATTTCGAAAGCGTTCAATGGAAATGTCGTTCTGAACAATGCTCAGTTTGAATTAAAGCAGGGTGAGATTCATGCCCTAATGGGGGAAAATGGTGCTGGGAAGTCCACCTTGATGAAAATTCTGGCGGGAATCTATACAAAGGATAGCGGCGAAGTAAGAGTGAACGGGAAACTGATGGACTTTAAGTCAACGAAGGATTCCGAGAAAGAGGGTATTCATGTCATCCATCAGGAGCTAAACATCCTGCCTGATCTCTCTGTTGCCGATAACTTATTCCTTGGAAAAGAATACACGTACAAGCTAGGATTCTTGAAACAAAAGAAAATGGAAAAAGAAGCGAAGGAATTGCTGGCAAAGCTTGGCCTGCACATCAATCCGAAAAAAAGAGCAGGCGATCTATCCGTCGGTAAACAGCAAATCATCGAAATCGCGAAAGCCATTGCTTCTGATGCGAAATATATTGTCATGGATGAACCGACAGCTGCGTTGACTGATCGTGAAATCACGACTCTTTTCCAAACCATAAGAGAATTGAAAAGCAAAGGGATCTCCTTTGTCTATATATCTCACCGGATGGAGGAAATATTTTCGATTTGTGATCGGATTACCGTTTTAAGGGACGGGCAGTATGTTGGGGTGAAACGAATTCAGGAAACAACCTTTGATGAGATTGTCTCCATGATGGTCGGGCGAGCGCTTGGGAATCGGTTTCCGATAAGGGAATCTAGTATGGGGGATATAAAGCTTGAGGTGCGTGGTTTAAGTGCTGATGAAGCTTTTGAAGATGTATCATTCACACTGAGAAAGGGCGAGGTGCTAGCGCTGGCTGGACTAATGGGAGCGGGGCGTACCGAGGTTGCTGAAACATTATTCGGCTATCGGAAGGCTTCGGGGGGTGAGATTCTACTAGATAATCAGCCCGTTAAAATAAAAGATTCGATTGAGGCCATGAAGTATGGTATTGGTTTTGTCACAGAGGACAGAAAATCAAAAGGATTAGTCCTGGATTTTTCGATAAAGGAAAATATCATGCTGGCTAATTTGGAAAAAGGGTCGAAGGGCGGGTTTATTCAGCCCAAAAAGGAAGAAAAACTGGTTGATCATCATATGAAGCAATTACGCATCCGGGCCTCAAGCGCAGAACAGCTGGTGAAATCCCTGTCAGGGGGGAACCAGCAAAAGGTGGTCATCGCAAAATGGCTTGAAACAAATCCTGAGATATTAATACTCGATGAGCCTACGCGTGGGGTTGATATCGGAGCCAAAAAAGAAATCTATCAGATTATCAATCAATTAGCTGAATCAGGTGTTGCGATATTGATGATTTCCTCAGAGCTGCCTGAGGTGATTGGAATGGCTGATAGAGTCATCGTCATGCAGGAAGGCAAATTAACGGGTGTAGTAGAAAAACATGAAATGACACAAGAGCGGATCATGCATTTTGCGACAGGAGGAGAGAAAGTTGTCCAAAATAAATTATAAAGAATTACTGCCAAAGCTCGGACCTCTATTTGGATTGTTATTGCTAATCGTGGTCTTAACATTGCTTAACCCTAATTTCTTAACGGTATCGAATCTATTAAATGTCCTCAGGCAGGTTTCCATAAGCGGATTGATCGCTTTCGGCATGACCTTTGTTATTCTGACTGGCGGCATTGATCTATCCGTTGGTTCCACGCTGGCGTTAACCGGAGCTGTAGCTGCTAGTCTTATAGCAAGCGGGACAGACCCCATTATTGCCATGGGTGTAGCCCTCGTTCTCGGTTTAATCCTGGGAGCCATCAATGGAATTATCATCACAAAGGGCAGGGTTGCACCATTTATCGCCACACTCGCCACCATGACCGTTTATCGTGGATTAACGCTTGTTTATACAGAAGGTAAACCAGTCTCCGGACTAGGTGATTCAGTCACATTCCAGATGTTTGGGAAAGGATACTTCCTCGGAATCCCTGTACCTGTCATCACCACAATCCTGGCATTTATTGTCCTTTATCTCATTCTTCATAAAACAAACTTCGGCCGCCGCGTATATGCCGTTGGCGGAAATGAAGAAGCATCTAAATTATCGGGTATCAACACAGATCGTGTGAAGATTTGGGTCTATGCCATCACGGGGCTTTTAGCTTCTGTGTCTGCTCTAATCCTGACCTCCAGATTGAATTCTGCCCAGCCAACGGCAGGGGAGTCGTATGAGCTTGATGCCATCGCGGCTGTTGTACTTGGCGGCACTTCGCTGACGGGAGGCAGAGGATGGATATTTGGCACATTGGTTGGGGTCTTAATTATAGGTGTTTTAAATAATGGGATGAACTTAATTGGGGTATCTTCATTCTTCCAACAAGTTGTGAAGGGTGTAGTTATATTACTAGCCGTAATGCTAGATAGAAAGAAACAAGCATAATATGAAGGAGTGTTTAGGAATGAAAAAGTTTTCAATTCTTGTACTGGCTGTATTGATGTCGATTGTAATGGCTGCTTGTTCGATGGAATCAGGTGGAGGCTCTTCATCTAAATCTGATTCCTCCTCCAAGAATGATGAGGTTGTCATTGGCTTCTCTGTATCTACATTAAATAACCCATTCTTTGTTTCTTTAAGTGATGCTGCTAAAGAAAAAGCAAAGAGTGAAGAAGCTAAAATCACCGTTGTAGACGCTCAGGATGATGCCTCTAAACAAGCATCTGATATCGAGGACTTAATTCAGCAAAAGGTTGACTTGATCATGATTAACCCAGTGGATTCCTCTGCCGTTGCCTCTGCAGTTGAATCAGCTAATAGTGCTGGCATTCCAGTTATCACGGTAGACCGTTCCTCTGAAGGCGGAGAAGTCGTTTCTCATATTGCCTCTGATAATAAAGCTGGCGGTGAAATGGCAGGGGAATACTTGCTTTCTCAAATCGATAAAGGGGCTAAGATAGCCGTGTTAGAAGGAGTAGCGGGTTCCTCAGCAGCTATTGACCGCGGCGAAGGTTTTGTGAAAGCGGTTGAAGGTCAAGTGGATATCGTAGCAAGCCTTACAGCCAACTTCGATCGTTCCGAAGGATTAACCGTTATGGAGAATATTCTTCAAGCTAACCCGGATGTAAAAGCCGTATTTGCCCAAAATGATGAAATGGCATTAGGCGCTCTTGAAGCAATTCAAGCGGAAGGAAAAGATATTGTTGTCGTTGGATTTGACGCGACAGATGATGCGGTAGCAAAGGTAGAGGCTGGTGAAATGGCCGCAACCGTTGCCCAACAGCCAGGATTGATCGGTGAAACGGCCGTGAAAACAGCGGTAGAATATTTAAATGGTGACGAACCAGAAGACTTCATTCCAGTAGA
>NZ_JBJEFJ010000187.1:0-5353 GCF_051873915.1 Pradoshia sp. | reverse complement strand
ATGACGACACATTCTATTCCCATTAACTCCGCAAAGTCACGCAGCTGTTCAGTCGTGACTTTATAGGAAAATAGTGTGTGATGGGCCCCTCCGGCAAGGATCCAGTTTTCTGCCCCTTCATTTAAGGAAGGCTGCGGGCGCCAGAGGACACGGGCGACTGGCAGGTTCGGCATGTCAATCTCAGGCTCGATTGCATCCACTTCGTTGACGATGAGGCGGAAGCGATGACCAAGGTCCACGATGGAGGCATTCAAGGCTGATCCGCTCTTCCCGTTGAAGATCATCCTGGCTGGGTCTTCTTTGCCGCCAATCCCAAGCGGATGTACAGCAATCGTCGGCTTGGTCGCCGCAATGGTCGGACACACTTCAAGCATATGTGCCCCAAGGACCATCTCATTGCCTGGCTCGAAATGATACGTATAATCCTCCATGAAGGATGTATCCTCCCCATCAGCAATGATCTTGCCAAGACGAACGAGCGCTGCTGTTTTCCAATCCCCTTCACCAGCAAATCCGTAGCCCTGCTCCATCAATCTTTGTACAGCAAGCCCGGGCAGCTGTTTCATGCCATGCAGGTCTTCAAATGTTGTCGTGAAGGCCGTATAGCCTCCTTTTTCAAGGAAGGATTTCAATCCAAGCTCAATCTTTGCCTGATATCGAATGGAATCTCTGATGAACCCTTCGCTTTGTCCTTCTGGAACGATGCTGTATGTTTCCTCATATTCCTTCATAACGTCATCCAGCTGCTCCTCGGTCACTTGATTCATGCTGTCAACCAAGTCTCCGATTCCATAGCCGTCAACTGTCCAGCCAAGCTTGATTTGCGCCTCAATCTTGTCTCCCTCTGTCACGGCCACATTACGCATATTGTCGCCGAAGCGAGCCACCTTCAATTGCTTGCTCTCTGAGAAGGCAACAGCTGTTCTCATCCAGCTGCCAATCTTTGTTTTCACTTCTTCACTATCCCAATGACCGACAACGACCTTGCGCTTGATTTGCAGGCGGCTGCCCATGAAGCCGAATTCACGGTCGCCATGTGCGGACTGATTGGTGTTCATGAAGTCCATATCAATCCCGTTCCATGGGATATCCCGATTAAACTGTGTGTGAAGATGGAGAAGCGGCTTTTGCAGCGAAGCAAGACCCGCAATCCACATTTTTGCCGGGCTGAAGGTGTGCATCCAGGTCACAATTCCAGCACAATTCTCATCTGCATTCGCCTCAAGCGCCAATCGTCTGATCGAATCGGCCTCCTTCACGACATCCTTGAAGACTAGGCGGTAGGATAAAGCAGAATCCTCATCGAGCGATTCAACGATTTTCTTTGTGTTCGCTTCTACCTCTTTTAATGTCTCTTCTCCGTACAAGTTTTGACTGCCGGTCACAAACCAAAATTCATAAGGCTTCACTGTTAACATAGTCTCATTCCCCCATCAATGTCATTATTAGTTCCTTGCTGCCTTCTGCCCGTAATAGGCGTTCTTTCCATGCTTGCGCAAGTAATGCTTATCCAGTAAATACTGATCGATTGGCTGTGCATTCGGGTTTAATTGATAGGTCTGCAGGGCCATCTTCGCCACTTCCTCGAGCACGACCGCATTATGAACGGCCTGCATCGCATCCTTCCCCCATGCAAATGGTGCATGTCCTGAAACGAGTACACCTGGCATGGCGACAGGATCAAGCCCTTTGTTTCGGAACGTCTCGATGATGACGTTTCCTGTCTCAAGCTCATAGCCGCTCGTGATTTCCTGCTCAGTCAATATGCGGGTGCAAGGAATCTCCCCATAATAATAATCCGCATGGGTTGTCCCAAGAGGCGGAATCGGGCGTGCTGCCTGAGCCCAACTTGTCGCCCATGGCGAATGGGTATGTACGATGCCGCCAATTTCACTGAAAGCTTTGTAGAGCGCCAAATGTGTCGCTGTATCAGATGACGGCCGCAGGCTCCCTTCTATCACTTCTCCATCCAAATCGACGACAACCAGGTCATCTGCCTTCAGCTCCTCATATGGCACCCCGCTCGGCTTGATGACGACCAATCCTTCCTCCCGGTCAATCCCGCTCACATTTCCCCATGTAAATGTCACCATCT
Organism: Pradoshia sp.; assembly: GCF_051873915.1. Classification (NCBI taxonomy): domain Bacteria; kingdom Bacillati; phylum Bacillota; class Bacilli; order Caryophanales; family Bacillaceae; genus Pradoshia; species Pradoshia sp. Next base: position 3,258 of record NZ_JBJEFJ010000187.1, on the reverse strand, counting down.
TGTACTCAGGCAATAAGAGATTCGCCTTAAGTACTTGCTCCTTCAATGATTCTAGCATGAACAGCTCTCCCTTCCCCTCTGATTCTCTTAAACGGCTGCAATCGGTTTTCGGCTCGCCTTTTTAATGGCTTTTAATTGCTTCATGACGTTATTTTCCCCGCGGCCAAAATAATCATAGAGGCGCGTGTACTCCGCAAATAGCTGCTTGTATACAGTTGCATTCTCCTTATTTGGACGATAGACAACATCCTTTAACCGGGCCATTTCCTTAGCTGCCTCTTTAATGTCATCATATCCGCCGCGCTCCTTGCCGGCTGCAACCGCTCCAAACATGGCAGAACCTAGCGCCGGCGTTTGTGAGGAGGCGGAGATGCGAATCTCCATATCCAGTACATCTGCATAGATTTGCATCATCAGAGCATTCTTCTCAGCAATGCCTCCGCATGCATATACCTCATGAATAGGAACCCCGCTGTTTCGGAACGCTTCAACGATGGTTCTTGTTCCATAAGCCGTTGCCTCAATCAACGCACGATAGATTTCCTCTGGCTTCGTCTGCAAGGTCGCACCAAGCAGGACACCAGTCAAATCCACGTCCACCAACGTTGAACGATTTCCGTTCCACCAGTCAAGCGCTAATAAACCGCTTTCACCAACTGCCAGCTTGCCGGCTTTTTCTGTTAAATATTGATGAATGTTCATGCCAAGTTTTTCTGCTTCCTCCTGGCAGGCCTTCGGTACGCAATTTTCCGTGAACCATTCGAAGTGGTCGCCCACGCAGGATTGCCCGGCCTCATAGCCCATGAATCCTGCAATGACACCGTCCTCCACGACTCCGCACATGCCCGGAACCATTTTTTCCTCCTCCCCAAGGAGGATATGGCATGTGGACGTTCCCATGATCATGAGGAGCTTGCCTGGCTCTGTGATTCCAACAGCAGGCGCGGCAACATGGGCATCCACATTAGCAATGGCAACGGCTGTGCCCGGCTTCAACCCTGTCAGCTCGGCCGCCCAGTCTGTCAGCTCCCCGGCCTTCTCGCCAATCGAATAAATATCCCGAGACAATTTCTCCTCCACCACATTCTCCAATCGCTCATCAAGCGCCTTGAAGAAATCCTTTGCCGGATAGCCGTCTTGCTTATGCCAAATGGCCTTGTATCCAGCTGTACAGCTGTTTCGCTTTAATGCGCCTGTCAGCTGAGAGACAACCCAGTCTGCCGCTTCCACGAATTGGTCCATTTCTTCATATACATCCGGTGCCTCATTGGCAATCTGCCATAGCTTAGGGAACAGCCATTCTGAGGAGATCTTACCGCCATAACGCTGCAGGAAGGCATCCCCGCGTTCATCCGCGATTTTATTCAAGCGGTTCGCTTCCTCCTGTGCTGCATGATGCTTCCATAGCTTGACGTAGGCATGCGGGTTGTTTTTATATTTATCCGCAAAGCATAGAGGGTTTCTGTTCTCATCAATCGGTAATACCGTACATGCGGTAAAATCAATCCCAATCCCAATGACATCCTCAGCTGAAATGCCGGCTTGGTTCAGCACAGCTGGAATCGTGCTTCCCAATACCTCTAAATAGTCTGCTGGATGCTGTAAGGCCCAATCATGTTCCAGGCGCGTCACGCCATCCGGCAAAAATTCATCCATTACACTGTGTGAATACGCTTTCACAGAAGTCGCCACTTCGCGACCTGTTCCGATTTCCACCAACACCGCTCTTCCTGACTGAGTACCGTAATCTACCCCAATTGCATATTTAGCCATCTGTTCTCCAGCTCCCCTTCAATTAAAAATTATCCGTACAAGCAAACCTGTTAACTCTCGTATTCTACGATTGAACAAACAAATATATACCAAGTTATCCGTATAACCACATCTAAATTTTAGCATTAATGAACAATTTTTCAAGATAAATATGTATTTTCTTATAATTTTTATGAAATCCACGTCATAACTTATACATACAAGTTTGTTATTGCTTATTTTCAATCGGCCTGCATATAGATTAAGAGAAAGGAGTTATGCTATGTCTAAATTAAAATCGAATGCCAAAGAAGCCCTCCACCCCTTACAATCCGGGCATACAATCCTTGTCGGAGGCTTCGGGCTAATTGGCGCACCACTGACCTTGATTGATGAACTGACCAAAACAGACGTTAACAGCCTGACCGTCATCAGTAATAATCTCGGCGAATCTGGCAGAGGATTGGGGATTGTTCTTAATCAAAACAAAATCACAAAAGCCATCGGCTCTTATTTCACTAGTAATCGCGATGTCGGTGATAAATACCTCAAAGGCCAACTAGAGATCGAGCTCCTCCCACAGGGCACCTTATCTGAATCGATCCGAGCAGGCGGTGCAGGGCTGGGTGGTTATTTCACTCCAACGGCGGTTGGCACGAAGCTCGCTGAAGGCAAGGAAGAACGCATCATTGACGGCAAGTCTTATATTTTCGAAAAAGCACTGCGCGGTGACATTGCCTTTATCCGAGCCCATAAGGCTGACACACTCGGAAACCTGACCTATTACAAAACCGCCCGTAATTTCAATCCTATCATGGCGACTGCCGCCAAATACGTCATAGCAGAGGTGGATGAAATCGTCCCTGCCGGACAATTGGACCCCGAATCCATCATTACCCCTCACCTCTATATTGATGCCATCATAGAAGCACGCTATATTCTGACGAAGGAAGGAGTCGTTATCCGATGAGCCAGCCGAATCAATCCTCCCGCCTTATTGCTAAACGGGCAGCCAAAGCCCTGGCAGGAAGCAGAATTGTAAACCTTGGGATCGGTATCCCCACCCTTGTGGCTGAATACATAGGTGAAGATACTGCTGTTTGTCTACATACAGAGAACGGCTTATTAGGGGTCACGAAAGCAGCGGCGGAGGAAGTGGATCCAAATTTAGTCAATGCCGGGAAACTCCCCGTCGGACAAGGAATTGGGTCAAGCTTCTTTCATAGTGCCGATTCTTTTGGAATGATTCGAGGCGGCCATGTCGATGCTGCTGTATTAGGCGCCTTGCAGGTCGACCAAAGTGGACGAATTGCCAACTGGGCTGTTCCGGGTCAAAGCATATTGGGTGTCGGCGGTGCCATGGATTTGCTGGCGGGGGCTAAGTCCGTCATTGTCACGATGACTCATACAGCAAAGAACGGGGCCAGTAAAATCGTCAAGGCGTGCAGCTATCCCCTCAGCGGGCGGCGAAGTGTGGATTTAATTGTGACAGATTTAGCGGTGTTC
>NZ_JBJEFJ010000186.1:0-5364 GCF_051873915.1 Pradoshia sp. | reverse complement strand
TAAATATATGCGCAGCTGCAGCCACGAATGCCGCACACATCCACGCAACCGCTATATTGTCGAGCATGGATTAACGGATGAGGAAGTAAAGGAACGCCTAGCTAAGCTTGAAACATCATCTGTCAGCTGAACAGCATGATTCTAAAGAAGCAGGAATGTTGGAAACAACGTTTCTGCTTCTTTCTTTTTATCTATTGACTCCTCGTGATTCCCACAAAATCAAAACAGCGTAATTAAGGGTATTTTTGCAGAGAAATACCTTGAAAAGTTCGATTTCCTTAAAAAATACTTTAGCTTGTCTATTTCTGTTATTCCAGCATGAAACAGCCTTCTTTTTTAATGAGGATTTCCCCGTTTTCTTGGTTTAAGGGCGATTTCCACTCGTTTAAGGGCGAAAGAGTTCAGTTTATGGGCGAAACTCCCATGGTAAGGGCGATAGTCAGGACTTATGGCCGAACTCTCCTCTTCTTCCCTGTTAGATCTCCTTTATGTCTGCATCAATCATGCTTCCTTTCATACCATATTTCACGAAAACATACATTCCACTCCTTTTGGGTCAAAAAGGATTATTTTCTATTATTTAGGGGTATTTGCAAAAAGGGAGGATTTCTCGCATGGGTATTTGGTCGTGGAATCTCTCAAATATTCAACAACAATTGATAGGAGGCTACATGAAGAACAGTATTAAAATTGCCAGTGCCTTCATCGGGATTATTATCGGTGCAGGCTTCGCATCTGGGCAAGAAATTCTGCAGTATTTCACAAGCTTTGGCATGATGGGAACAATCGGTGCTGCCCTTTCCATCGTATTATTCGGTTATTTAGGAATGGTCTTAACGAAGATTGGCAGCAGGCTTGACACTGATTCCCATAAGGAAGTTATTTATAAGATCAGCGGACGATTTTTAGGATTTGTGATTGATGCCATCCTCGTCTTTATCCTTTTCGGTATTGGGGTTGTAATGATTTCCGGATCAGGCTCTATTTTTGCACAGCAATTTGGGCTGCCATCCTATGTCGGGATCATTCTTATGACCGTTCTCGTATTGATTTCCATCCTCTCCAACGTGGATCGAGTCGTGAAAATCATCGCCTCCATTACCCCTTTTCTCATCTTAGGGGTCGTGTTCCTGTTTGTTTACAGTGTGGCTACGAAGGATTATTCCTTCATGGAGCTGGACGCTATTGCGAGGGAGCAGCCTTCTGCTACTGGTCATTGGTTCACTTCCGTCATCAATTATGTTTCACTCGCCATCACGATGGGCGCCTCCATGACACTCGTGATGGGAGGAGATGAATCTAAGGAGCGGATTGCTTCATTTGGAGGGATGCTCGGCGGTGTCGGTGTCGGTATCTTGATTGTGATTCACCACTTGGCCATTCTCTCCAAGGTGGATGTGGTCGGTGATTATGATATGCCGTCACTTGGATTGGCCAATCTTATATCGCCTATTTTCGGTATCATCTACTCCATCATTTTGTTCGGGATGATTTTCAATTCAGCCGTCAGTATGTTCTTCTCTTTTGGAACCCGCTTCTTTACACCGAAAACAAAGAAGTTTAATTGGTTTGTCATCGGCGCCTTGATAATTGCCTTTGGTGCCAGCTTCTTCGGCTTCAAACAATTGGTCTCCTTCTTCTACCCGTTATTCGGCTATATGGGACTGCTTTTAATAACCGTCCTGATTATCGCATTCATCAAGATGAAACCATTAAAAGAAGTGGAAAAGAAATAAGAACCGCGGGACATGGAAAACCATGTCCCTCCCCCTTCCTAATTTCGCTTAACCCTTTTTGCTTTCAATTTCCATAAAATTACTTTACCCTATAGATAAGCCTTTCCCTATATTCAGCAGTTCTGAATTATGCTAGTATAGTAATATTAATAATCTGAAATCTCCGTGATTTCAGGCAAAAAAAGAGGTATCTTACATATGAAAAAAAGCATCTATTTAGCTGGAGCTTTTGTCGGGGTCATTGTTGGCGCCGGATTTGGCTCCGGGCAGGAAATCCTGCAGTTCTTCACTAACTTCGGGATGTACAGCATTCCTGCGATTCTATTATCTACTGTCCTGTTCGCATTTATCGGTATGCAGGTTGCCCAGCTGAGCAGCCATCTGCAAGCCACATCTCATAAAGAAATTATTACGGTCCTTTGCGGCCGCGTTCTTGGAAATGCGCTTGATATCGTGTTATCGTTCTTCTTATTTGGCGTTGGCGTCATCATGATTGCCGGGGCGGGCTCCATTGTTGAGCAGCAATTCGGCATCCCTGCATTTATCGGTGCCTTAGGAATGACCATCATCGCTGTATTGACGATGCTGTTGAAGATTGAACGGATCATCGGGATTATCAGCTCCATTACTCCATTCCTGCTGATCATTGTCATTGTCATTGTCGCATATGCCCTCATGAAGAATGGTATTAATCCAGATGAGGTAAATCATTATGCAGACGTCACGAAGGCTTCCGCCTCCAACTGGATGATGAGCGGACTCCTGTATGTATCCTTTAATGTTGCCGTTGGTTTCTCAATGCTCTCTGTCATCGGCGGAACCTTCAAGGATAAGAAGCAAGCTGGTGTCGGGGGCATTATCGGAGGCATCCTTCTTGGAGTGCTGCTCCTTCTTATCAATGCAGGAATGATGACCAACTTTGCCGTCACTCAAAAGATGGACATGCCGACCCTTTATTTGGCTAACAACATCTCCCCGATTGTCGGGCACCTGTTATCCATCATTCTATTGGCCATGATCTATAATACATGTGTCGGCATGTTTTATTCCTTTACTGTCCGCTTTGTACCGCAAGGACGCTATTTCGGTATCTCCGTAAGTGCAGTCGGTCTCATCGGGTTTGCACTCAGCTTTGCCGGGTTTACAACATTAGTGAATACAGTCTATCCAATTATGGGCTATGTCGGCTTCGTGCTGCTCGCATCGGTTACATGGTCATGGATCCGCTCCACTCACCATGCCCCGCTGCCGATTGGCTCCATACCAGTTCACCCGCAGAAACTGGATTAATCATCTATACGATTTAGAAGGCGCTGGGAAAATCTCGGTGCCTTCTTTCTTTTTCCCTTCGACTAAATCAGCGAATTCATCCATCGACATGGAGCCTGTCACATACAGCCTTGGCAATTCAGCGTTTTCTTCTTTCTTTCCACCAAGCATATAATACTCTGGTGTAGTCGTCAGGCCGAACTCATACACTTTCCTTGTCTCACGAATCACTCGCTCATTAAAACTGCCAAACGGATAAGAAAGAGCAACCACCGGCTTGCTCGTAATTTGCTCAATGGTTTCCTTCGAGCCCTTTAATTCATCCTCCAGATTCTCTGTCTTCGTCAAATCTGGATGGGTCGCTGTGTGGGATTGAACTGATATGAGATTAGAGGAAGCGAGCCTTTTCAAGTCGTTTTCCGATAACCGGTTCTTGCGTCCGATAAAATCCGATATAACAAAGAAGGTCCCTTTTGGCAGAAAATCGTTTGTTTGCAGCTTTTGAAAAACAGCAAATGCCTGCAGATTATTTTTGTATCCATCATCAAAGGTGAGGAAGATTGGCTTCTCGACTTTATCCAATTTCCCCCAATCCTCGAAGGTAAGCGGGGTAAATCCATGCTCACGCAAATACAGGACCTGTTTTTCAAAAACATCCGGTGCGACATATAATTCTTGGTCTCCATGCCCTTTATATTCAGCGATGGAATGATAAACGAGAATGGGAATCTTCTCTGCAGCCTGTGCATTCAACGGCATAAATATCGTCAGTAAGATAAGAAGTCCACAGATTCTTTTCAAAGGTACGTCCTCCATTTTTTGCTTTTAGCATACGCAAAATGACTCATACTAAACAAGCGCATTCATAAGACTGTAAAGTTTCCTAATTCAGGAAACAGGAGTATAATGAGTTCAACTTAATACGAGAACTTACAGAAAGAAGCGTGCTTATGGAGAGAGAAAAGAAGATTGGAATATGGATTGGTGCAGGCTCCTATTTCATTTGGGGAATCCTGCCGATGTATTGGAAGCTTGCCGGGGAGATCGATGCTGTGGAGATATTGGCGCATCGTATGATTTGGTCCTTTGTATTCATGGTCGTACTGATTGCCATCTTTGGCAGGTGGAAAAGTGTCATGACCGAGCTCCGTCAGATTACTCGGCAGCCGAGAACTCTTTTGGCCATGACAGCGGCCACTTTGCTCATATCTATCAACTGGTTCCTGTTCATTTTTTCGGTTAACGGCAATCATATTTTATCCGCCAGTCTTGGCTATTACATAAATCCGCTCGTCAATATTGTGTTTGCGATGCTGCTGTTGAAGGAACGGCTGCGCTCAGGTGAGATGGTTGCAGTTGTCATTGCAGCAATCGGGGTAGTCCTTTTATCCATCAGTCAAGGGGCTGTCCCATGGGCGGCTATCAGCCTGGCGATTACGTTCAGTTTATACGGGCTGATCAAGAAGAAGGTCTCTGTGAGCACATGGACAGGATTGACCATTGAAACCTTAATCATCTCCCCGTTCGCACTCATTTATTTGCTCTTTTTTGCCGAACATGCTTTCATGGGCTACGGGTCGGGCTTGAATGCGGTAGCGATTGGGGGCGGACTTGTTACGGTCGTACCGCTTCTTCTCTTTTCTTCAGCCGCCAAACAAATCAGCTATGTAATGCTCGGATTCCTGCAATATTTAGCGCCGACTCTTATGCTGATTGTCGCCGTTTCCATTTACGGAGAGACATTGACCGCTTTTGAATGGGGATCCTTCCTAAGCATTTGGATTGCCCTTATCATTTACACAACGAGCAATATCCTATATGCCAAAAGACAGAAGAAAATCACTCAATATGAGATCAAGGCTCATCATTCCCTATAAATAAACAGCGGCGGACAGTGCATTCTGTCCGCCGCCTTTATGCGAAAAAATAAATAAGCATCCGTGAGCAGATGCTTTTCTCGAATGGTGCCCGATTCAGGGAGGCTTAATGGATTCGTGTAATAAATAATTTCAGAAGACCTGGTATGCTCAAACGTACCCAGATTCTCCCTGCGATGAATCCGCACAGCTTCAAACGCTGAATCATTCGCACGCTAAACAATTCTCTCAAGGCAGCTTGTATGTCAAATGCCTTGGTTGTGCCTTCGTTTCCTTTCACTACATCATTTTTCTTGTTTGTTGTATCCATTTTTCACCTATCACTCCACCTGGATGACCAGGAATTTTTATCTGCTAAAACATTATATCACAATATCACCTTACCTCTCTCTTGTCTATTAAAATTGTTAGATTGAAAGGGAGAAAAAAGAAAACTCTCCAAAAGCAGGATAGTAATTGCTTTTGAAGAGTTCCAAATTGTC
>NZ_JBJEFJ010000185.1:0-28026 GCF_051873915.1 Pradoshia sp. | reverse complement strand
TGCGCTCACAGCCATTCAAAAGTTCTTTTTGTATCAAGAAGGAAGAGGTTTGGAAAATGTTGTGATAAAATGGAATTATCAGAAATAAATGACTGATGAGGGGAGGGAGCTTTCTTTCTCGGAGCATTCCGAACAAAAGAAAGCAAGCTATGAGTCTGGATATGTTGAGAAATCATGTATTTTCACAAAGTACTGAACAGGAATGGGAAGAGGCTGTTAAGCGTTCCTTAAAAGGGAAAGATGCAGCTAGCTTACAAACGAAAACCTATGAAAACATTATTTTGAAACCGCTTTATTCCGAAAGCATAGATGATAGGGAGCACCCGGGTGTTCCTCCTTATACAAGAGGAATCGGGACAAAGGAATTATGGATTTGCCAAGAGAATCAAGGCCGGGATGCTGAGGCTGTAAAGGAGGCTGTCCGGAAAGGAATAAGGGGCGGAGAGAATACCATTTCATTTAAGGCGGACTCTTTAAAGCCTGATGAGGTGATAAGGCTTCTGTCTGATTTGCCGATTGATGAATATCCCGTTTTTATCCAAGCGGGCAGGCTGCAGCAGGCGATCATGGAGAGCGGTTTGACTATCACTGGCTCCGTCACGCGTGATTTAATCATGGAATGGGTTCAAGCAGGCGGGCTGCCAATCAATGAAAAGAATGAATTAGCAAACTGGATTTCCCTCATAGGAGAATGGGGACTGAATCATCCTGATATAAAAACAATTATGGTCGATACAACTCCTTACCATGAAGCGGGGGCTGATGCGGCAAGTGAGATTGCCTATGCGCTTGCTGCTGGTGTGGAGTATATGAATGCTGTCCAGGCAGCAGGTCTTGATCAGAGGATGGGATCGAAGCAGATGGTCTTCTCATTCGCCGTCGATTCCCAATTCTTTATCCAAATTGGAAAGCTTAGAGCGGCTAGAAGGCTATGGAGTACCGTTGGACAAGCTTATGGAGTTGAAGATTGTATGATGGTGATTCATGCTAAAACATCGGGTCGCAATAAATCAAGCTATGACCGCCATGTCAATCTTCTTCGAACGAGTAATGAAGCCTTTGCAGCATTGGCTGGAGGCTGTCAGTACATAACTGTTTCACCGTTTGATACGATGCTTTCTCAAGGGAGCTCGCTTGGTGTCCGAATGGCACGAAACATTGTTCATATCCTGAAGGAAGAGGCGGGTATTTGTCAAACGGAGGACCCGGGGGGCGGTTCCTACTATTTGGAGGCGCTGACCGATAAACTATGCGAGAAAGCTTGGGAGCGGTTCCTTGAATTAGAACGCACCGGGGGTATTCTTGCAGCCTTGAAGAAGGGAACGATACAAACGGAGCTTTCCGGTCTGGCACGGAAGCGCCTTGAGAATGTATCTCTGCGAAAAGAGAAAATCATTGGGGTCAATGCGTATGCGAATCCAGCAGAGGCACGTCCTGATGTGGCTGTTAAACAGCCTATCGAACAGTCCGAAATGAAGATGAAAGAGATTACCCCGCTTAAACCGATTACCCTCTCTAGTGAATTTGAGGTAATCCGTTCCATGAACTTGAGCTGGCATAACGAGGAAAAGGCGAAACGAATTGGCTTGGCTGGTATCGGAGAGCTGAAAGCGTATAAACCTTATATGGATTTTGCTAAAGAGATTCTGGCATCTGGCGGGTTAGGCTATCAAGCGGAAGAGGGAATCAGCAAAACAGAGGAAATCCAGCATTTTGTCAAGAAGTCTGAAGTCATGCATCTCATCATTTGCGGCAAAGAGGAGGATCTTCATGAGGAACTATCAGCATTAGCCCTGGCTCCTCATGTCCGTGTATATACAATTGGCGATTTCAGCGGTCACACTAAATATCAGCAGATAGACCGGAGCGTGAATATGATTGAATGGCTCACGGTTCTTTCATCCACGCAGGAGGTAGAGGCATGAAGAGACCAGACTTTTCAAAGATTGATTGGAAAACAACCGCTCATCCTTCTTTAGAGAAGACAGACGAATATCAGGCGGTAAGTGAAACGAATGAACAAATCTCTATTAAGGCGGTTTATGGAAAAGAGGATCTTACGCAGCTTCCCCATATGCCGTCCTATCCGGGGATTGCCCCTTATACGAGAGGACCGTATGCAGCGATGTATGTCAACAGACCATGGACGGTCAGGCAATATGCAGGTTTCTCTACGGCAGAGGAATCCAATGCTTTTTACAGAAGGAATCTGGAGATGGGGCAGAAGGGTCTGTCAGTGGCCTTTGATTTGGCCACTCACCGCGGGTATGACTCTGACCACCCTCGAGTAATTGGGGATGTAGGCAAGGCTGGTGTCGCTATCGACTCCATTGAGGATATGAAAATCTTGTTTGAGGGGATCCCGCTTGAGAAAATGTCTGTTTCAATGACAATGAATGGGGCTGTGCTGCCTGTGATGGCCTTTTATATCGCGGCTGCCATTGAACAGGGGGCAGAGGTCGGGAAACTATCAGGAACGATCCAAAATGATATTTTAAAAGAATACATGGTTCGTAATACATATATATACCCTCCGCAAATGTCAATGAGAATTATTTCGGATATCTTTGCTTATACATCCTCGAAGATGCCGAAGTTTAACAGCATCTCCATCTCAGGCTATCATATGCAGGAAGCAGGCGCACCTGCTGATCTTGAACTTGCCTACACACTCGCTGACGGACTTGAGTATGTCCGTTCAGGGTTGGATGCGGGAATCCCGATTGATACATTTGCGCCAAGGCTCTCCTTCTTCTGGGGAATCGGCATGAATTATTTCATGGAGGTGGCGAAGCTTCGGGCGGCTCGCTATTTATGGGCAACCCTGATGACGCAATTTCATCCGCAAAATGAGAAATCATTGGCCCTTCGCACCCACTCGCAAACATCTGGATGGAGTCTCTCGGAACAAGATCCCTTCAATAATGTTGCCCGAACCTTGATTGAAGCGCATGCAGCTGTAATGGGACATACGCAATCTCTTCATACGAATGCACTTGATGAGGCGATTGCCCTTCCGACTGATTTCTCTGCACGGATTGCACGTAACACTCAGCTGTTCCTGCAGGAGGAAACCGGCTTAACTAATGTCATTGATCCGTGGGGCGGCTCCTATTATGTAGAATCTTTGACCAAGAGTCTCATTGAGAAAGCGTGGGGTCATCTTGAAGAAATTGAGAAGCTTGGCGGTATGGCAAAGGCGATTGAGACCGGCATTCCGAAAATGCGCATTGAGGAGGCTGCCGCTAAAAGGCAGGCGAGAATTGATTCTGGAGAAGAGTCACTCATAGGGGTGAATCGGTACAGAAGTGATGAAACCGATGAATTTGACATTCTTGAAGTGGATAATTCAAAGGTGAGAAGCCAACAGATTGAGAGACTCCAGGCTATTAAGAAAGTACGTGATCATGAAAAAGTTCATGCAGCATTGGAGAAACTGACAGAATCAGCCCGTACTGGCGAAGGCAATCTGCTCGAATATGCTGTAGAGGCAGCGATGCTGCGTGCCACTTTAGGAGAGATATCCGATGCAATTGAAGAAATATCAGGAAGACATCAGGCTGAAGTGAGAACAGTGAGCGGTGTATATGGACGTCATTATCAGCAGGAAGAGAAGATTCAGGAAGTTAGAGAGATGACGGAGGAGTTCATGGAGCATGAGGGCAGACGTCCGCGCATTCTTATTGCAAAAATGGGTCAGGACGGTCATGACAGAGGAGCAAAGGTAGTAGCAACCGCTTATGCAGACCTAGGCTTTGACGTTGACATGGGACCGTTATTCCAAACACCTGAAGAAACAGCTAAGCAAGCCATCGAGAATGATGTGCATGTCATCGGGATGAGCTCTCTTGCTGGCGGACATAAAACATTGCTTCCTCAGCTTAAACAGGAATTGAAACGATTAGGCCGAGAGGATATTATCATCATTGCCGGAGGAGTAATCCCTAAACAGGATTATGATTATTTGCTCGAACATGGAGCGGCTGCAATTTTTGGACCAGGAACAGTTATTCCAGAGGCAGCTGTGACCATCATGGAACAAATCTACAAAGAGCTTGGTTATGAGGAAGTGTCCGATTAATGAGTAAGAAGGAAGGAAGAAGATTTAAGAGAAAAGGGCCAGTAAACCTTCAAGTCCATGATATAGCCTTAAATCTTCAGGAGGGGAACGTGAGCGTTCTCTCAAAGGCGATTACTTTAGTGGAGAGCAGACAGGAGAGCCATCAGCAAGCTGCGCAAGCCATTCTTGAGAAGGTGCTCCCGAGTACCGGAAATGCTGTGAGAATCGGGATATCAGGTGTGCCTGGGGCAGGAAAGAGCACCTTTATTGAAAGCTTTGGTCTTTATCTTTGTAGTCTAGGACATCGGGTGGCTGTTCTGGCTATTGATCCAAGCTCACCCGTCAGCGGCGGAAGTATCCTTGGCGATAAAACAAGAATGGAGAAGCTTTCCCGTCATCCAAGCGCCTTCATCCGTCCGACACCGTCAGATGGGGAGTTTGGCGGTGTGCATCGAAAGACAAGGGAAAGCCTTCTTTTATGCGAAGCAGCAGGGTACTCTGTCATTATCGTTGAAACGGTTGGTGTCGGACAAAGTGAAGCAGAAGTAAGGGATATGGTTGATTTCTTCCTTCTGCTCGCCTTAACAGGAGCGGGAGACGAATTGCAAGGAATGAAAAAGGGGATTCTTGAGCTCGTTGATGCTATAGCAGTCAATAAGGCGGACGGGGATAATGAAGAGAAAGCCCTTATGGCAAAGGAAGAATACAGGCGTGTCACGATGGGGATTAATCCTGCGACTCCCGGATGGACTATTGCGGCGTTAACCTGTTCAGCTCTTTATCAGCATGGATTGGATGATATTTGGAAGCTGATCTTATCCTTTATGGAAGAGACTAAAAAGTCTGGAATCTATGATAGCAGGAGAAGAACTCAGGCTGGGAAATGGCTGCATACTGAGATGAGGCGTCTCTTAGTAGAACGCTTCCTGAAGGATGAGGATATGAAAGTCTCTCTCCAAAGGCAGGAACAGAACGTTATAGAAGGAAAGGTCCTGCCTTCAGCGGCGGCTAGAGAACTAATAAATATTTATTTTTCTTTAAACAAGAAGTAAAATGAGCTTAGTGCCATAAAAAAAGGGATAGCATAGAATGCCATCCTTCAATCAAGGGAGTATAGGGATAAATCTTAATTAAAGGTAGTTTACCCGCCGTAAAAGGTGGATAAACCTATAGGCTGGATTATTTTTTAATTCTATACTCATCTGGTAAAATGAAGGAAAAAGACCGGAAAGGAAGATCAAACGGCATGAGCATGGATTTCAATTTGTTTATGAATGATGTAGTCCGCCAGGCAAGGCAGGAAATACAGAATGCTGGATATAAAGAACTTAAAACGACAGAAGAGGTAGACGAGGCCCTTCAAGCGAAAGGAACAACGCTTGTCATGGTCAATTCCGTCTGCGGCTGTGCAGGCGGGATCGCACGTCCGGCTGCTTATCACGCCGTGAATTACGATAAGCGCCCCGATCATCTTGTGACGGTATTCGCCGGGCAAGATAAGGAAGCAACAGCAAGGGCACGAGAATATTTCACGGGTTATCCGCCATCCTCTCCTTCATTTGCTTTAATGAAGGACGGAGAGATTATTAAGATGATTGAAAGACATGAGATTGAAGGCCATGAGCCAATGCAAGTTATATCCGCATTGCAGCAGGCCTTTGATGAATACTGCGAGGAAATTTAAACCGGCAAGAAGCCAATGCTCCACGAAAAGGGCATTGGCTTTTTTTGCGTAAAGAGGAAAGAAGCCATAAGTATATACTTTTTTATGCATAGATTTTGAATAAAGAAGAGTCATAGGGTTGTAGAGATAGTGTTATCTGAAAATGTAGATAATTAACAATGCCTTGGTATTCTCTTTTAGTGGAAGAATTATGTTATTAATATAGAATGAAAACAAAACGTGCAATCTAAAAAATGATGTGTTAAAATTCATTTTGTTGTATATATATAATTTTTATGGTTTAATAGTTTGTATGAAAATGAAGAGTGCATATGAATTTGATTAACAAACATATTGGGGGAAACACACATGAAAAAGTGGCTACTTAGTTTATTGACTATCGTATTCGCTGGGGTATTATTAAGCGCCTGCGGCAGCGAAGAATCTGGAAGCGAAAACGCAAGTGATAAAAAGGTCTTGAAAATGGCGACCTCCGCTGATTACAAGCCTTTTGAATACATTGATACGGCCAAGAGTGATGAAATCATCGGATTTGATGTTGATTTAGCGAAGACATTGGCTGAAAAGCTCGGCTATGAATTAGAAGTCTCTGACATGGACTTTGGCGGATTGATTACCGCACTGAAAAATGGACAGGCTGATCTCGTGCTGGCTGGAATGACACCGAACGAGAAAAGGGAAAAGAGTGTTGATTTCTCAGACATTTATTATACATCCAATCACATGGTTGTAACAACAAAAGACAGCGGAATCTCCAGTGCGGAAGACCTTGAAGGAAAAACAGTCGGCGCACAGATGGGATCCATCCAGGAAACAAAAGCCGATGAGCTTGCTGAAACAATCAATATAAAAGTTGAAGACCGTAACCGAATTCCTGAACTTGTACAAGAAATTAAAGCTGGCCGTTTTGATGCAGCAATCATTGAAGATACAGTAGCAGAGGGGTATCTCGAAAAGAATGATGACCTGACAGGCTTTTTACTTGAGCAGAACGAAGAGGGAGTCGGCTATGCAATGGCCTTTCCAAAGAACAGTGAATTACGCGGACAATTCAATGAAGAACTTCAAAAAATGAAGGAAAACGGAGAATTGGAAGAATTAATCGTGAAATGGTTTGACGAAGACGCTGAATAAGCAGGACGGGAGAATTTCAGAAGGGCTTGATCCCTCTGAAATTCTTCTTTTATTATCTGCTTTTCATGTCCCCCTATGACACGATAGATGAATCATGAAGAAGGAGAACCTATTATGAATTTAGATTTTACGGGAATTATCCCATCGATGCCTTATATTTTGGAAGGGGTGAAAATCACCCTTCAAATCGCAGCACTTGCAGCTGTTTTTGGTTTTATTCTAGGAACCTTGCTTGCTCTGTGCAAAATCTCTAAGCTTAAAGCGCTGATCTGGCTGGCTGATTTCTATACAAGTATATTCCGCGGTACACCACTTGTCCTTCAATTGATGATTATATACTTTGCATCACCACAATTATTCGGGTTTCAGATTGAAGGATATTGGGCCGCTGTGCTATCTTTTTCCTTGAATTCAGGAGCTTATATTTCAGAAATCATCCGCGGCGGGATCTTGGCCGTTGATAAAGGACAAAAGGAAGCAGCGATGGCGCTGGGCGTTCCTTATACAAGCATGATGGCGAACATCATCCTGCCGCAGGCATATAAAAACATCCTTCCGGCCTTGATGAATGAATTTATTACGTTAACGAAGGAATCAGCAATCGTGACAACAATCGGTGTCATGGATATTATGAGAAGGGCCTATCAGGTCGGGGGAGAGACATTCCAATATTTAGAACCGCTCTTGTTTGCGGGTCTCATCTATTATGTCCTCGTCATGATTCTCACGTTTATTGGAAAAATGGTTGAAAAGAGGTTGCAGCATTCATGATTAAAGTAGAGAATCTACAAAAAAGCTTCGGCAAACTAGAAGTGTTAAAAGGAATTACGACAGAAATCAAGGAAGGGGAAGTAATTGCTGTTATTGGCCCTTCCGGTTCCGGAAAATCAACATTCCTTCGCTGTCTCAACTTAATGGAAACTCCGACTGGCGGAGCCATTTGGATCAAGGGAGAAGAAATTACCGCTCCTAAGACGAATGTCCTTGCAATGCGCCAAAATGTTGGAATGGTGTTCCAGCATTTTAACCTTTTCCCGCATAAGACCGTTCTTGAAAATGTCACATACGCACCTATGAAGGTGAAGAAGATGAAAAAGGATGAGGCTAAGAAGGAAGCGATGGATATTCTCACCAAGGTTGGAATGGCAGAAAAAGCAAATGAGTATCCAGGACAGCTTTCAGGCGGACAAAAGCAGCGTGTCGCCATTGCGCGTGCGCTTGCAATGAAGCCGGAGATTATGCTGTTTGATGAGCCAACCTCTGCTCTTGACCCTGAAATGGTCAAAGAGGTTCTTGAGGTTATGAAATCCTTGGCAAATTCAGGGATGACGATGGCCATTGTAACGCATGAAATGGGCTTTGCGAAAGAAGTGGCTGACAGAGTCCTCTTCCTTGATGGGGGAGTTATTGTGGAGGACAGCGCTCCTGAGCTTTTCTTTACAGCACCATCATCCCAGCGCGCAAAAGAGTTCTTGCAGAAAGTATTGTAAATAGCATATTCTAAAGAAAGATATTCTGATATTCAGAATGTCTTTTTTTGGGTACATTACTTATCGGGGTGATACATACATGTTCAAAATTGGCTATCGAACGATCAAAACGGCAATTGGGACACCAATGGCCATTTATCTTGCACAATTGATCGGTCTGCAAAGCTTTGCTTCGGCTGGAATCATTACTATTTTGTGTATCCAGCGTACGAAAAAGAAATCGCTCAGGGCAGCTGGAGACCGTTTTGCAGCCTGTTTGATTGCGATGGCCTATTCCTATTTATTCTTTGAGTGGCTCGGATATACACCGCCCGTCATCGGGTTAATGCTCCTATTATTTATCCCGACAACTGTCGCGTTGAAGGTGTCCGGCGGTATCGTGACGAGCTCCGTCATAATCCTTCATCTATATGCTTCAAACTCGATTACCATGGCGACTTTGTTTAATGAGTTCTGCCTTGTCGTCATCGGAATCAGCGTTGCTTTTCTTGTGAACTTCTATATGCCAAGCATGGACCGCGAAATCATTTCGTATAAAGAAAAGATTGAGGACTTATACAGAATTATATTAAAGGAACTAAGTGAATACTTAGTGACAGGTAATAGCATCTGGACAGGAAAGGAAATTATTGAGGCAGATAACGCCATCAAAAAAGCGGTCTTTTATGCTGCCGTTGATCTAGAGAATCATATTACCGGAAGCGAGGATTCCTATTATCATTACTTCAAGCTCAGGGAAAGACAGCTTGGCATCTTGAAGCGTATTCTTCCGCTCGCAGGGAAAATGGATTTATCCGAGCATGAGGGCAGTCGTGAAATGGGTGAATTCATTGGACATTTGAGTGATAATGTTCATCACAGGAATACGACAGAAGAACATATCAAACAGCTTGAAGATCTGCTGGATGAATTGAAGAAAAAGGATATTCCGGCGAATTTTGATGAATTTGAACGCCGTGCGGCTCTTTTCCAATTGGGAAAGGAACTGAAGGATTACCTCATTATCAAGAGCACGGTCAAACCATTGCCCTATACGAGAGTGAGAAGAGGCTGAATAAGACGAGTGAGAAGGTCAGATACTATGTGAAAAAAGGGGATTCCCTATGAACTGGCTCTCACTCGTTTTTGTTTTGCACATCATCTCGCCGCTCTGGCCCCTTGGACCGAATCCGCTTCCTGGCGATCCGTTCATCATTATTAATAAACAGGAAAATGAATTGTATTATTATGAGGATGAACAGGAACTGATGCGTTTCTCGGTAGCGACAGGAAAAGAAGCAGGCGATACCCCTGAAGGACTATTTACGATTGTGACGAAATTTACGGACCCTGAATATTCCGCTAAGCGGATACCCGCAAATAGTCCGCGCAATCCATTAGGCTCAAGATGGATGGGCATTGATGCACGAGAGACAAATGGGCGGGTGTATGGAATCCACGGAACCAATAGAGAAGACTCCATCGGCAAACATATTTCAAATGGCTGCATACGCATGAAAAATGAAGATGCCGAACGATTATTCACCCATGCTCCACTCGCCACAAAGGTATACATATACTCAGGAGATGAGGACCCGCTTATCTTTGCCATTAAATATGGTGCCGTCAGTAAAGCGGCAAAGCCTTGATAAAAGATAAAAAAACACCAGCTATGAGAAAGCTGGTGTTTTCTAATACGACCGATTATAGAAAAGCGGAAATCCCTGATAGCAAGGTAACAACCACCATAGAGATGATCATTAAATAGACAATGACTTTTCGGGTACGCTTATTAGACATGAATTCCACTCCTTATTTGCTCTTATTTCGATACTACTATGTTTCGCATTCCTCCTCAAGTGAAAAAAATTTCTGCTCATTCAAGCTATATGTCTTTATAGAATTTTACGAATGTTCTATTATTTAAATAGGCAAAAAAAGGGAGGATGAGTATGCATAGGGGAATTGATCATATAGGCGTTGCCGTGAAATCAATTTCGAAAGCGCTTCCTATTTATGAGGATGTACTTGGAATGATTCACGAAGGGGAAGAAATTGTTCAAGGTCAAAAGGTAAGGGTTGCCTTCCTATCGGCAGGAAATACCCGGATTGAGCTGCTAGAACCTCTTGATGAGACAAGCCCAATTGCGAAGTTTATCGAAACAAAAGGGGAGGGCATTCACCATATTGCTCTTGAAGTTACGAGTATTAAAGATAGAATTGCTGAACTGAAAGAAAAAGGATTACAGTTGATTGATGAAGAACCGAGGCCTGGTGCACATCATACAGAAGTGGCATTCATACATCCTAAGTCAGTACATAGGGTTTTGGTTGAATTATGTGAGAAACCGAAACGGGAGGAATAAGGGTGGATATTTACGAGAAGATCACGGAGCTGTATGACAGAAGGAATGATATTGAGCTTGGCGGTGGATTCGAGAAGATTGAGAAGCAGCATGATAAGGGAAAATTAACGGCCAGGGAACGGATTGACCTTCTTGTAGATGAGGATAGCTTTGTAGAACTATATGCATTTGTTGAACATCGTAATAAAGATTTCGGGCTGGATCAGGTAAAGGGGCCGGGAGATGGTGTAGTAACCGGGTACGGCAAAATTGATGGCAGGCCTGTATACATATTCTCACAGGATTTCACGGTATTTGGAGGAGCTCTTGGTGAGATGCATGCCAAGAAAATCTCCAATATTATGGACTTGGCTGCGAAAAACGGTGCGCCGATTATCGGCCTGAATGACTCAGGCGGGGCGAGAATTCAAGAAGGTGTCACATCACTTGATGGATATGGACATGTCTTCTATCGGAATGTCATCTATTCGGGGGTTGTTCCGCAAATATCTGTCATCATGGGGCCGTGCGCGGGCGGTGCCGTCTATTCGCCGGCTATTACGGATTTTGTTTTCATGGTTGATAAGACAAGCCAGATGTTCATTACAGGACCAAAGGTAATTGAAACCGTTACAGGTGAGAAGATCAGCTCAGAGGACCTCGGCGGAGCTAAGGTTCATAATACAGTGAGCGGGAATGCTCATTTCGAAGGGAAAACAGAAGAGGAGACTTTGCTGATGGTCAGACAGCTTGTGTCTTATCTGCCTCTCAATAACGAGCAATCTCCCCCTCGCAAAGACTGGAATGATAACGATGATGACCGGCCGGACCTCTGTGATATCGTGCCGTTTGATGGTGTTCGACCATATGATGTTAGAAAGGTTGTGCGAGAGGTAGTGGATGAAGGATCCTTTATGGAGATCCAGGAGGGATTTGCGAAGAATATTGTGATTGGTTTAGCCCGCCTCCGCGGGGAAACGATTGGCCTTGTTTGTAACCAGCCTAAAAACATGGCAGGGGGACTTGATATTAATTCGTCCGATAAGGCAGCACGATTCATCCGTTTTTGTGACTCCTTCAATATTCCGATTGTCACCTTTGAAGATGTATCCGGCTTCTTCCCTGGAATTAAGCAGGAGCATGGGGGAATCATTCGACATGGTGCGAAGATTCTGTATGCGTACTCAGAGGCAACAGTGCCAAAGCTGACAGTCATCCTGCGCAAAGCGTACGGAGGGGCTTATGTCGCCCTCAACAGCAAATCGATTGGGGCAGATCTAGTATATGCTTGGCCAAATGCGGAAATAGCCGTTATGGGACCACAGGGTGCCGCTAACATCATCTTTGCGAGAGAAATAAATAATAGTCCAGACCCAGAGAAGGTCCGTCAGCAAAAAATTGAGGAATACCGGGAAAAGTTTGCGAATCCTTATGTGGCAGCCAGCCAAGGGATGGTTGACGATGTCATCGACCCGCGCGAGACAAGGCTCAAAATTGCTCAGGCACTAGAGATCCTAAGAACGAAGAAGGAAGTTCGCCCGGCGAAAAAGCATGGCAATATACCATTATGAGAAAGAGGAAGAGAAATCCATTGCGGATTTCTCTTCTTTTCATGAAAGGGCTTAAACGTTCTATCTATTCAGAATTGTTACGCTTAATAGGCAAAATATGTCTAGGGCAGCAGGGGGCTCCGCCCTTTTCTTATCAGAAAAACATCGGTATACTTAAAAAGGTAAAGCTTATTCCTGGTTAGGAGGAAGATAGAATGATTAATGAAGAAAGATTATTGCAGGAATTCCTAGAATTAGTCCAAATCGATTCTGAAACAAAAAATGAAGGCCAAATCTCAAAAGTATTAAAAGATAAATTCACGGCGCTTGGCCTGGATGTATACGAAGACAATGCCAAAGAAGCTACAGGCTTTGGGGCTGGAAACTTAATTTGTACACTTCCTGGAAATGTGGAGGGTGCGGATACCATTTACTTCACATCCCATATGGATACCGTAACACCAGGAGTCGGCGTTAAGCCAAGCATTAAGGATGGCTATGTTGTAACTGATGGGACAACCATCCTTGGAGCGGATGATAAGACTGGTCTTTCAGTCATGCTTGAGGTACTTCGTGTAATCAAAGAGAATGACTTGAAGCACGGAACAATCCAATTCATTATTACAGTGGGAGAAGAATCCGGCCTTGTAGGTGCGAAGGCGCTAGATCCATCTCTTATTAAAGCTACATACGGTTTTGCACTAGACAGCGATGAAGCGGTAGGAAATATTATCGTTGCTGCTCCGACACAAGCAAAAATTAAAGCGGTGATTAAAGGGAAAACAGCTCATGCAGGCGTGGCTCCTGAAAAGGGCGTTTCAGCAATCACGATTGCTGCAAAAGCTATCGCAAAAATGCCGCTTGGCCGCATTGATGAAGAAACAACTGCGAATATCGGTCGTTTTGATGGCGGTAATCAGCAAACAAATATCGTAGTAGACCATGTTGAAATCTTGGCAGAAGCACGTTCATTAATTACAGAGAAGATGGAAGCTCAAGCAGCTCTCATGAAGGAAGCGTTTGAATCTGTGGCAGCTGAGATGGGCGGTACAGCAGAGGTGGAAATCGATGTCATGTACCCTGGCTTCAAATATGGAGACGGTGACCATGTCGTAGAAGTAGCCAAGAAGGCTGCACGAAAAATCGGAAGAGAACCTGAATTAAAGCATAGCGGCGGCGGTTCTGACGCAAACGTCATTGCCGGACATGGCATTCCGACAGTCAACCTGGCAGTAGGCTATGAAGAAATTCATACAACCAATGAAAAAATGCCAATTGCTGAACTATATAAATTAGGTGAAATGGTCCTGGCCATCATTGAAGAAGTAGCTGCTCCAACGAAGTAATCTATAAAGGAAATCGGCCACCGGGGGATACCGGTGGCTTCTTTGCCATGATACTAGTTCATGGCAGATGGAGTAGGGAGTGATTGACATGACAGTAAAAGGGCAGCCCAAAAGAGGAGGGCGCATTATTCTGCACGTAGATATGAATAGCTTTTATGCTTCGGTCGAAATCGCCTTTGACCCAGCACTCAAAGGGAAGCCTCTGGCCATTGCGGGAAATGCAAAGGAGCGCAGAGGCATTATCGTGACCTGCAGTTACGAGGCACGGAAGTTTGGCGTTAAGACGACCATGCCTATTTGGCAGGCGCAAAAGCTTTGCCCGAAACTGATTGTGATGGAACCTAATTTTGACCGTTACCGCTCAGCCTCCCAAGGGATCTTTGAACTGCTTCGAACATTTACTCCATTAGTGGAGCCGGTATCCATTGATGAGGGCTATTTAGATATCACGGATTATTGTGAAGGAAAGTCACCCATCAAGATTGCACAAACGATTCAGGAGCGCATTATGGAGACGATGGGTCTTCCGTGCAGCATTGGGATTGCACCGAATAAATTCCTAGCCAAAACTGCCTCTGACATGAAGAAGCCGATGGGCATCACCATCCTCCGCAAACGTGAAGTAAAGGACAAGCTTTGGCCTCTTCCGGTCGGGGAAATGCATGGAGTCGGTGAGAAAACAGCTGAAAAGCTGGCAACACTGCAAATCAAAACCATCGGCGACCTAGCAAATGCCTATGAAGGAGCACTAGAGAAGCTCCTCGGCATCAATGGGCTTCGCCTGAAGGAACGGGCAAACGGGATAGACCGCCGAGAGGTAGACCCCGAATCAATCTATGATTACAAAAGTGTCGGTAACTCGACAACACTTCCGAGAGATGTTGCCAATCAGCAGGAATTATTTGCTGTGCTGAAGCGTTTGAGTGAAAAAGTCGGGGCAAGACTCAAGAAAAAAGAGCTATTAGCGGCAAAAGTTCAAATAATGATACGTTATAAGGATAGAAGAACCGTAACTCGGGGTAAAACATTGGTAAACCCTATCGTCAAAGGCGATGATTTGTACACACATGCGAAGGAATTGTTCATGAAGCATTGGAGCGGCGATCCCGTCCGTCTGCTCGGTGTTACTGCCAATGAAGTCGTCGACGCCCACGAGGCCATGAAGCAGCTCGATTTATTTTCCTACACACAGGATGTGAAGGAAGTGAAGCTTGAGTCTGCCATGGATGCCATTACGAAGAAGTTCGGAAGCCAAATCATTCAAAAAGGCATTGAAGTCAAAGATTCCAATGCCGCGAGCAATACGAGCTTCAGCAAGGATTTTTTGCATCGTCCAAAGCAAGGGGAGTGACCTTTGAAATAATGGTTTAAGAACTTGCACAAATGGTGTAAAATTGCTAAGGTTAATACGGTTTATACAAGTGAAATCCATGAGTGAAAGGAATGTTAGCAATGGGAAAACAACAAATCGGTGTCATCGGTCTAGCCGTCATGGGCAAAAACCTAGCATTTAATATAGAAAGCCGCGGGTATTCCATTTCCGTTTATAATCGTTCTTCTGATAAGACAGACGCAATGATGAAAGAGGCGGAAGGCAAAAATGTGCTGCCTACATATTCAATTGAGGAATTCGTCAATTCTCTAGAAAAACCTCGTAAAATACTAATTATGGTTAAAGCAGGTGCCGCTACAGATGCGACAATTGCACAATTAACTCCTTACCTTGATAAAGGTGATATTATCATTGACGGCGGCAACACATTCTACAAAGACACACAACGCCGTAATGAAGAGCTCAGCAAGCAAGGCTTCTACTTCATCGGTACCGGTGTTTCCGGCGGTGAAGAGGGAGCATTGAAAGGTCCTTCCATCATGCCGGGCGGGCAAAAAGAAGCGTATGAGCTTGTTGCTCCTATCTTGAAGGCGATCTCTGCTAAAGTCGGCGAAGATGATTGCTGCACATACATCGGTCCGGATGGAGCAGGACATTATGTCAAAATGGTCCATAACGGAATCGAATATGGAGACATGCAATTGATCTCTGAATCCTATTCCTTGCTCCGCCATATTCTTGGACTTAACGCTGAGGAATTACATGAAGTGTTCTCTGAGTGGAATAAAGGTGAACTAGACAGCTACCTAATTGAAATCACAGCTGATATCTTTACGAAAAAGGATGAAGAAACAGGCAAGCCAATGGTTGACATCATTCTTGATAAAGCAGGCCAAAAAGGTACTGGAAAATGGACAAGCCAAAGTGCACTTGACCTTGGTGTTCCGCTTCCAATCATCACAGAATCCGTATTTGCACGCTTCTTGTCTGCCTTGAAGGATGAGCGTGTTGCTGCTTCTAAAGTATTATCTGGTCCTGCACAGAAAGAATTTACTGGTGATAAAGAAGCATTCATCGAATCTATCCGCAAGGCCCTTTATATGAGTAAAATTTGCTCTTATGCACAAGGATTCGCTCAAATGAAAGCTGCATCTGATGAATTCGGCTGGGATCTTCAATACGGTGATATCGCGATGATCTTCCGCGGCGGCTGTATCATCCGTGCGCAATTCCTGCAAAAAATCAAGGATGCCTATGACCGCAATCCTGAGCTGAAGAACCTTCTTCTTGACGATTACTTCAAAGAAATCGTGACTAGCTACCAGGATGCGCTTCGTGAAGTGATTGGCGCAGCAATCCAAGCAGGTATTCCTGTACCATGCTTCAGCGCTGCCCTTTCATACTATGACAGCTACCGTGCAGAAACATTGCCTGCAAACCTATTGCAAGCACAACGTGACTACTTTGGTGCTCATACGTATGAGCGTGTGGATAAAGAAGGTATCTTCCATACAGAATGGATGGAATAAGAGACCTAAGAAAAAAGCATTCAGAACAATATGTTCTGAATGCTTTTTTTGATTAGATGACCTGTTCCTCTCGTTCGATTTGAAGCTTGGAGGAGTCCTCCTTAGGAGCGAAACGACCTGCAAGGGCCGATATCGCTCCGTCGCCTGTCACGTTGCAGGCAGTCCCAAAGCTATCCTGTGCGAGATAGAGGGCAATCATGAGTGAAAGCATATTATCAGAGAAGCCAAGCATGGATTCCAGCAGACCTAGTGCCGCCATGACCGCACCGCCGGGAACCCCGGGAGCCGCTATCATTGTTACGCCAAGCATCAAAATGAATGGAAGCATCTGCATAAATCCAGTATCTATGCCTTGAAGCATCATGACCGCCATCGCACAACTGACTAATGTAATCGTACTGCCAGATAGATGAATGGTTGCTAATAGAGGCACCGTGAAATCAGCGACTTTTTTGTTCACGCCCATTTTCTTCGTGAACTTCAGGGTAACCGGAATGGTTGAAGCAGATGACTGTGTTCCAAGGGCGGTGAAATAAGCTGGCAGCATCCCTTTTAGCATCTGGTATGGATTATTCTTTGTGACAGAGCCTGCCATCGTATATTGGAATGCCAGCATAATGAGATGGAGTGCAATAATCATGACGAACACTTTTGCGAATACACTCATAATGGAAGCAATCTGTCCGCCTTGTGTCATATTGGCGAAGATGCCGAATATATGAAGTGGCAAAAGCGGGATGATGATCACATTAATCACTTTGACGACAATCTCTTTAAACTCTTCCATCACATTCAGCAGGGCATCACCCTTAATAGATGCCATCCCGAGTCCAATTGTAAAGGCTACTAAAAGGGCCGTCATAACGCCCATTACAGCTGGCATTTCTATCGTGAAATAAGGAGACAGCAAGGCCTCCTCAGGACTTGTGAAGCTTTTGGCGACCTGGTTTTGCAGAAGGGAAGGATACATTGTCTTGGCAGCCAGGAAGGCAAATATTCCGGCAAGGATGGTAGAAGCATAGGCGAGGCCGGTTGTAATGCCAAGCATTTTTCCAGCTCCTCTTCCCATCATTCCGATTCCCGAAGCGATGAAGCCGATAATAATGAATGGAATGATGAATTCAAGAAAGCTTGAGAATAACCCATTAAAGGTTGCAAATATGCGAACCAGCCAGGCTGGTGCAATAAGACCAATCATAATTCCTAAGAAAATGGCAGCGATAATTTTCGGTAAAATCCCAAATTGTTTCATGATGTCCTCCTCGAACGTACAATTGTTCTTTATGTGTGGATTATACATGAAATAGCCAGGAATCGAAACCCTTTTGCGCAAATTGATGACAAAATCCTAGTCTTTTTTTGAAAAGAGTGCCGAAAGCGGCAGGAATCAAAGGAATGAATATTGGCTATACGCCCATTGACAAGGAGGAAATTGGAAGATTATACTGTTGGTAACTTATTTGAAAAGGACTGATTTGGGACAATGAAATTCTAATCTGATTTTACAGGTCGTTTGAAATTTAAAACAGAAACCTGAAAAATTGGATTAGTGCGCCCTTTTCACCCTCTAACATATGGAATGGCAGAAGGTCTCCATGATTGATTCATGGGGTGTTCTTTCCTGTATTCCGGTTTATAGGCGCATTCCTCCCTGGCAGGTTTCTGTTCCAGGGCTTTTTGTTTTGCGTTAGCCCTGCCTGAAATATGATGGAGGTGATTGGATGAATGTCATCAGTCTAAGAGGAATAAAAAAATCGTACGGAGATAAAGATGTTCTGACAGGAATGGAGCTGCATGTCCGCATAAAGGAACGGATTGGACTTATAGGGATAAATGGAGCGGGAAAAACTACTGCAGCTAATATTTTGGCAGGTGAGCTTGAACCGGATGAGGGAGTAATAGAATCATCATCAGATCATTTGAACATCGGCTATTTACGCCAGTCGGTTGAATACTCCAGCAAAACATTTAAAGCAATCGAAGAGGCGGGGCATGATAAAGGATTTTACACTTTTGCAAGCTTGATGGGACTTCGAAAGCTCAAGAAATGGAATGAAGAGGATTTCGGACATTTAAGCGGAGGAGAGAGAATCAAGCTCGCACTTGCTCATGTATGGGCCTCATCGCCTGATTTATTGATTCTAGATGAACCGACCAACCATTTGGACCAGGAGGGAATCGAATGGCTGATTGGGGAATTGCAGGTCTTTCCTGGTGCCGTGGTCATTATATCCCACGACCGTTATTTTCTCGACGAAACAGTTACAAGAATCTTTGAATTGGAGAAAGGGGAAGCAAAAGCCTACGACGGCAATTATTCTGCCTATCATGCACAGAAAGCGGAGAATAGACGTATTGAACAAATTGCCTATGAGAATCAGCAGAAGGACATCCGCCGAATTGAGTCACAAATGGAGCAATTGCAGAATTGGTCTGAAAAGGCCCATCGAGAATCTACCAAGCAGGGAGGAACCATCGGGGCGAAAGAATACCATCGTGTGAAGGCAAAGAAGATGGATATACAAGTCAAATCAAAAAGAAAACGTCTTGAATCAGAACTGAGGAAGCATAAAGCCGAAAAGCCGGAGGAAGAGCCTCAAGTTGATTTCCGCTTCTTGGACGCTGGAAAGCATGGGAAGAGAATAATAGAGGTGAAGAAATTAAACAAGCATTATGGAGAAGAAGTTTTGTTCGAAAATAGCCATTTCTACGTGAAGCGAGGAGAGAGATTTGCATTGACTGGGAGTAATGGTTCTGGCAAAACAACCTTGCTCCGTATCCTTTGTCAGGAGGAAAATGCGACAGACGGGGAAGTATGGGTGAGCCCTGGTGTATCCATTGGATATATGAGTCAGGATGTCGGTGATCTGCCGGCTGACAAGTCGGCAATCGAAGTCATTGGTTTACATGACAGAGAGGAGCAGCAAAGAGCAAAGCTGATTCTGACCCATTTAGGTTTGTCCAGAGATGACATAATCAAGCCGATGCAAGCTCTGTCCCTCGGTCAACGGACAAAAGTGAAGCTTGCCTGTCTGCTTCTTCATGGCTATGAGCTATTGATTTTGGATGAACCGACTAATCATCTTGACCTTATCAGCAGGGAGAGACTTGAAAGCGCATTAGCCTCCTACCAGGGAACGGTCATAGCCGTATCTCATGACCGTTTTTTCTTAAATAAGATATGTGATAAACGCCTGCATATTGAGAATAAACAAATTAAGCGGCTGGAAGATAACGTTATAATGGAAGAAAAGACTGATTATCTTGAGGAACAGCTAATGGTAATGGAAACCGAAATGACGGCTCTTCTCGGCAAGCTGAGTGAAAGGACAGCGGGTGATGGGATATATGAACAGCTTGATGAAAGGTTCAATGCCCTTGCCAGCCAGAAGAAAGACCTCCTGAAAAATAAAAGATAAAGAAAGGCCGGCTTTTAAGGATAAACGAAAGCCGGCTTTTTCGATTCAATTATTCATTCTAAGCCATACAGGTTCCATCCATTATTTCCTCTCTTTCTCTCATTCAATTTTTGAAGTTCGTTCTAACAAAAATGGGGCATACTCAGTAAGAGTAGTGATGATTGATCACCACTCGAAGCAGTTTTTACTGCTAGGAGAATCGAAAAGTTCTAAGGCCCTTTGACGATGGATAAGGTAAAGGTTGAATAGGCTATGAATGTAAAAAATAAGCGGGAGATTAGTGATGAAAATCGATAGACGAACAATTAAAACAAGGCATTTGATCAAGCGTGCATTTACTGACATTGTTCATGAAAAACCAATCAATAAAATAACCGTGAAAGAAATTGCCAATCTGGCTGGGGTGAATAGAAGCACCTTTTATCAGCATTTCAAGGATGTATATGAGGTGCACGAGGCCGTATTAGAGGATTTTGCGACTGAATTTATTAGGTTATTCAGGGAGCGAGGATACCAATATCATAAGGAAGACACGGAACGGTCATTAAGGGGGTTAATAAACTACATGCAGGATAATGAAAAAATTTTTAAAATCCTTGTCAGGCATGATGAGAGTGTCCTTGTCGACAAAATGTCCCGAAAACTCATTTACTATGCAAAAGAAAGTAAATATGAAGGATATGTAAGAAATCCTGAACAATTCGTTTGTGCTGTTTATTTCCTTATGCATGGAATCATAGGGTTATTGAAGAAATGGTTTGATCAAGAGTTGGATTACTTCCTGGCTGAGGTAGGAAATCTCATTTATACATTCATCATCAATGGATTTGTCTTAAGAAACCAGCACTAAGCTGGCTTAAGGAGTGATTTGGCTGTGCTTCAGGTTTCCTGCATCATGGACCCTAAAAAATGAAAAAAACCTAGTCAAGCAGACCTGTTTAGCAAGTGGATATGCAGCATTGATATTTAGCAGATAATAAAGAAGGAGTTTGAACAGAAATAAACGTTCAAACTCCTTCTTTTATGATAAAAGGCGAATATCATCACCTATATGAATCGGCCCGGTTGCAATGACCGAGGCATATACACCAAAATAATTCTTCCGAGTATTAGCGACAAGCTTTAAAAGAGAGGGATCTCTTAGTCCGGTTTCGGGATCAACGGTAATAATCATGCAGCGCTCGCAAGGTTTATTGATGGAGATTCTCACGGTATCGCCAATTAAGAGTGTCTTCCCAATCCATTGTTCCTCACCAAATGGCTGCTGTTCAGTTAGCGAGAGAAGAATATTTGGCCGGAAGCGTCTGTAATCAAGTGCTTTTCCCCATTCCTCAGATAAGGATTGAATGGAAGCTTCCGAGACTAGGAGTAAATGGTCCTCCTCAAGCGGTCCGATTGGAACCTCATTAGTAGTGTATTGTACAGGCTGGATTGGCCTTTTGGATAATGTCTCCAGTTCTTCTAGCAGTATTGGGTCATCCCATTCAAGTTCAACGCCATTTGGTGTTCGGACTGCAATGGCCGGATAGCGCTCTAAATCATCTTCTCCTTGAAAGGACGC
Organism: Pradoshia sp.; assembly: GCF_051873915.1. Classification (NCBI taxonomy): domain Bacteria; kingdom Bacillati; phylum Bacillota; class Bacilli; order Caryophanales; family Bacillaceae; genus Pradoshia; species Pradoshia sp. Next base: position 6,596 of record NZ_JBJEFJ010000185.1, on the reverse strand, counting down.
TGTGTAGCAGGCCATTTGCGGTGCCTGGGTGATGGTCAAAAATTTGTCTATCCGGGAAAGATCACGATAAGCATGACTCCGGTCCCCGTATAATCCATAAGGCATGACATTCGTTTGCGTCACTTCCTCACCCGTAAATGATTTAACCGGGTGCCGCATTAGTCCTTTTACATGACCAACCAACAAGACACTCACCTCGAATTATTTATATTTTTTCTTGAATTTATCAATGCTTGTATTCGACCCAATGAGCAGAAAGTCATCGCCAGGCTGGAGCTGCAAATCAGCAAAGTGTGAGAGAATAGGTTCACCATTGCGAAGCACCAAGGATACAGTAATGTCAAACTTCCTTGAGAAGTTCATTTCATTCAATGACTTCCCATGCATCAATTCCGGAACCTCCATTTCAATCGCGGAAATATCTTTCGTAATCTCAATATATTCAATCACACCTGTAAGCATTTCTTGTCGGGCAACCTTTCTACCGGCCTCTTCTTCAGGAAGGATGACACGGTCAGCGCCCAAGCTTTGCAGGATTTCCCCGATTTCCCGGTTATTTGCCTTCGCTATGATTTTTTTCGCTTTTCGTTCCTTGACCTTTTTTGTGATAAGAATCGCGGAATAAGCGTCAGAACCAATTGCAATGAATACAGCGTTGAACTGATCAATCTTCAATTCATCGAGCACATCGCCTTCGCGGAGGTCCCCAACGATGGCATGTGTTGAATACTCATCAAGCAGCTCAAGGTTTCGTTCATCCTTGTCACTGACAACCACTTCACAGTGCTGTTTGTGAAGCTCCTTGACAATCCCAGTTCCAAATCGTCCGGCTCCAATGACTAAATATGACTTCATGATTTTGTATCTCCTCTTTGTTTAGATTAGCCCACAGCTAAGTCTTCTTTTAAGTATCTAGCTTTAAATTTTTCTGCTTTAAAAATCGTATAGATGAAACTGAAAATACCAATCCGGCCAATAATCATCAACAAGATTAGTATGGTTTTCGATGCACCTGTCAATTCGTTTGTAATGCCAAATGAGAGCCCTGTATTCGTCAATGCAGACAGAACCTCAAACATAATTGGCTCAAGTTCCTGCGGCTGCCATGTTGTCAGCAAAATGGTGGATACGAAAAAGAGCGTGATAAAGGTAAAGAAAATCATAAATGATTTATCGATCGTATCCTGTGTAATCGTCTTGCGCATGATGACCACTTCTTTGCGTGATTTAGCCACGGCACCAATCTTTGCGATTAAGACGGCTGCCGTTGTCAGCCGGATTCCTCCCCCGGTACTTGATGATGCTCCCCCGATAAACATAAGAAACATCAGGCATAGAACAGTCGTAATGGTCAGCCCTGACACATCAATTGTCGTCAAACCGCCATTTCTTGAAGTTGCCGAAAAGAAAAATGCATTGGTCAGCTTGTCCCAGAAAGAAAATCCCTCCAGAATATTCTTTGATTCGAGCAAGAGATAAAGGACGGTTCCTGCAAACAGCAGCAGAAGATGCATCCGGATATTGATCCGGGTAAACAAGGTCTTCTTCTTTCTGAAGGAAAGGATGTATTCCATCATGGTTGGATAACCAAGACTGCCAAGGAAAATCGTGATTGCCGTTGTGGTCAGGAACAAATTATTGTGCTTGAATGAGACAAGGCTATCTCCGAATAAATCGAATCCTGAATTGGTAAAGCTTGCGACAGAATGGAAAGCAGTCACGAAGACAGCATCACCGAAATCATCAAAGCGCGGCCGAATCTCGCCAAAAAGAATGAAAAAACAAATCGTCTCCACAATCGATGCGATAATTAAGACCGAAACTCCCAAAGCTGTAATGGAACCCAGCTTATGATGATTCTGGTCTTTTGATAAAAGAAGCATATTTGAGACGGTAATTCGTTTATCCATTACTAAGAATAGATAACTGATGATGACAACAATTCCGATTCCCCCAAGCTGCATCTCCACCATTAAAATGGATTGTCCCACTCTTGTTAATTCCGTACCAATATCAATAGGGGTTAATCCTGTCACACTTAAAGCGCTCGTTGATAGGAATAATGAATCAATAACAGCCAAATCAGCCGTTTTTGACACAGGAAGCAGATATAGACAAGCAAATATAATGACACAGCCTATGTACAAAAAGAAAATCTGCCTAAATGAGTGGATAGAAGATTTGCTTTGCGGCATTAAAAAATCTCCATTCTTAAGTAAAATAATGTCATGATTTTTATTATAACGATAACATATCATAGCATATTTTGAGTGGATATACCTAGTGGATATCCATTTCAAGTATCACTTCAAACAATTCATAACTTTACCACAAAACTCAGCAATTTCAAATAGTGAATGTCAGCAACCTTTACCGTTTCCTGACAGATGATTTTTTATATAAAAAAAGCCGAGATTAATAGTTAAATAGATGGGGAATTTAATGGATTTCTTGAATATACATAACCTGAGGACTGAGGGAGGGGAATCATGTATGGATCATATTCGTGAAGTATATGACCGTTATAAAAAAGGCGAACGATTTGCAGAGCCGTTCTCAGAGAAGAAAATTCGGGTGAAGGACCCAAGCGAGCTCGCCGCCAATAATCAAATCGTGCAAGAGATGCTGAAGCGGCATTCCACGCATTTTCACAAAACAAAACCCCTCGCATAAGGAGGGGCCATTTCTGTTTGTTCACTTATTAGGCAGTTCTTGTTTCTTTTGCAGGTGCAAACAATAGTCCAATATTGATTAAACCAGCAATTCCGACTAATGCATAAACAATGCGCGAAAGGATGGCGTCTTGGCCTCCAAATAAGGCAGCAACAAGATCAAATTGGAAGAAACCGACTAATCCCCAGTTAACCGCTCCAATAATAGTTAAGACAAGTGCAATTTTTTGAACAATACTCATTTTGATTATCCCCTTTTCTTAAATATTTTGTAATCATTTGGTATATTCACTTAATTCGAGATAGTTAAACCTTTTTGTATAAAAAAAATATATGTTTTGTATAATTATATTGTAATCAAAGGGGAGTTTTCAAAAATGGCCATTCTTCTTTTTCAAGCTGCATGGCATATTCGATGTTTTCGGATTGTGACATGAGAGCGTAATGGAGGAAGAGGATGTTCTGCTTATCAATGATATCGAACTGTGCTGAGTGGCTTGAGAGTATAGTCACTTTTTCTATGCCCTTATAAAGAAAATGGAAAATCAGGCGGTTCTTTTTGAATTTTTCAAGCGGCCGCTCCCAATTAACGACCTCAGGTTCACCGGTTTCCTTTGATAACTCAGCATAGCTGCGTTCGACTCCTTTTAGTTGGTCGAACTGACAGGTAATGAATTCGAAGGGAATCTGATAGTGACGGTGGTAGCTTATTTTTAAATCCTCAAGGAAATAGGCCAGAGCGGACTCATAATCCACTTCCATGGATTCCTCATCAAGGAATGTGAAGAGCTTTCCGATAAAGATATCAGAATACATATGAGAAAGGATCGTAGCTTTTGCACTTTGAAGCTCAATAAACTCTACAGCAGCTGTTTCCTTATCCTCGACCTCAAACTCCATCTGGAATAAACGGAAGCGCTTTAATTGGCGGGTAGTTAAAGGAATAATCATAAACAAAGAAATCCAGACCAATAGATAGAAGAATCCCTGGAATAGGAGCCGGTTCACCTGTGATGAAACAATCGGCTTGATGATATACTCCGTCCACCAGGTTGGAGGGACGGCTGGGTCAGCCTGGAGTGGAGCAGGATCTAAGAAAAACAACTGGGCAAGGGTCCACCCGATGATGATGAAAATCCCAGAATAATAAATGAGCGATAAAACTTGAGGCAGAAATTCTTTGCAAAAAAAGACAAGCTGACTCATACCTTTTAGAATCTTGTTCACTAGCGGTCACCTCTTTGTTATAGAAACAAAATTAACCACTAAATAGGTATGCGCCAACATGCTCTTTTATGACAGATGATTGGTTTTTCCGGCAAATTTAATCGATGTTTGATAGCCCGCTGTTTCAATATTAGCTAAACGGGCAGATGGCTCTGCCACTTGAATGGCAGCCATACCGTTCTCTCTCCTTGCAGTGACAGAGGAAACGGTAATATTCTTAACCTTAGGACCAATGTCGATGGCAATGGGTGCTGAATCAGTAAAGATTAGCCCTTCAAGCTGAATATGGTCAGAATGCTGAGGCCCCCCGAAGATTTTTATGTCGGCGGAAGCCGTCTTGAAATGTCGGGAAGAAGCATGTCGGATCGTAATCGACCTCGATTTATATTGAATCGCGGCCATCGGTTCACCCTTGTAATCGTATTCAGAATCGCCAATCATCGTAAAATGATTCATGACGACATTTTGATAAGCCGATACAACCAGGCAACGGGGCGCTGAGTCTTTGTATAAGTCTGTAAAGACAGGTGCCATCGATACGAGATTTACCGCACTGATGTTAAAGGCTGACAGAGAATCCGGGTCGGTTTGCAGATGATGGCCGATATGGCGGAAATTAAAGGAGCGATTATCATGGACCGACAAATGCCCGTATATATGGACGTTGCTAGCAGCAGAAGCTGTCGCATGTGCTTTTATTTCGATGCCGCCGAAGCAATGGCTGGAGGAATTATGAATGAGCCATACATCATTCGACCCGTCATCAATCTCAAAGCCGTTTGAATTCGAAAAGCCCTCCGCATGGGCCCTGCCGCTCGGGAAGCACATATGGCTGTTCGTAATCAGCAGATGGCTGCTGTGATGGGTTGTCACACCGTCATCCCCGAAGCCATAGCCTGTTACATGGTCGACCCAAATATATCGGCTTGCCCCGCGCGACCATGTACCGTCACCGAGATATGTATAAAAGCTGGAGGAAAGATCAAACCCATGCAGTCCGGCATTCACAGCCTCCACATCCTTTACCCAGCCGTAGGTGACATGCGCATAGGTCAGGCAGCTGGAGCGATTATTCCCTGCACTTGTTCTCTGCCCGGCAGGAATCCGGCCTGAATTCCAATCAAGCGTAAGAGCTTGCACGAGAATATGGTGATTACCCCTAATAGGATTAGCATTTCTAAGAAGCGTGCTTGAAACAACCGCATCATCTGATAGCTTCAGAATAGACCTGCCCTTGCCCTCGCCGACAAAGCACGTGAAGGAAGGGAGTTTGACGCCTTTGACGATATACGTTCCTTCAGGGACAAACACCATTCTTCGTCCATGCCCAACTGCCTCCGCAAAAGCCTTCGTACAATCCGTCACCCCGTCGCCGACAGCACCATAATCAACTACATTCACTTGCTTGTTGATTGCTTGATTCAGAACTTCATACTCATCATCAAGCGTATCCTTCCACTGCGGATAAAGAGTCCCTTCCTTAAGGGCAGGGGGATGAGTTAAATCTGGCCCCTTTGTTGTCGTCAAGAAAAGACGCGGAAAAAAATAAGCGAACCGCTTTGTCATGGCAGGAAACGAATGCTTCGGTTCATTTTGGCGAATCGCCTCCTTTAAAACCTGCTCCGTTTCTGACGCCAGATTAGCCATTGTCCGTCCCTTCGGAAGCCATTTCGATAACAAAAGCTCATTCTTCTTCGGATCATGATTCCTCGATAAGCTAAGCATGAAAACCCGTCCTCTCTTTCACACACTTCAAAATAGTCTACCTGCTTTTCTCTTCTTCATTTTATTCCCCTGAAGCAAACAAGCAAACCGTAACACAAATGTAAAGGGTAAGTGAATGCCGTCCCGAAGAAAAAAAGAGTTTAACATGATACAATAAAAGATATGAATATACCAACTAATCCAGAAAGCCAATAGCTAGAAACCAAAAAAGGGTGACACACATGAAAAAAATCATGAAATCTGAACTGTTCAGTTGGATAACCGCCTTAACCATTGCCCTCATATTGGCTCTCGGCGTTCGAGCATTCCTATTTGAACCATTTATCGTAGAAGGCGCCTCCATGGAGCCAACATTAAATAATAATGAAAAACTACTCGTCAATAAGGTAGTAGCCTATACCGGCTCAGTCAACCGGCAAGATATCATCATCATTGACGGGAAAAACCGAGACATCAATTATGTCAAACGCGTCATCGGCCTCCCAGGTGACACAGTAGAAATGACCAATGACCACCTATACATTAACGGCGAAGAAGTAAATGAACCCTACCTCGCCGAAGAAATCGAAAAAGCCCATGCAGTTGACATGAATTACACCGGAGACTTTGGACCCGTCACTATCCCCGACCACCAATACTTCGTCCTCGGTGACAACCGATTAAACAGCATGGACAGCCGCAATGGCCTAGGGTACATTGACAAGGACCAAATTGTCGGTGTAAGTGAATATGTCCTTATGCCAATCAAGGAAGCCCGCAAGACAGAGTGAAGAGGAGCGGGAATGGAAGCAGGAGAAACCCTGCTTCTTTTTTATGGTATAGGGAGGAGGGGGAACTCAGGCAAAGGGATAATGAGGATGGAAGGTAGAGAGGTATGGGAGTAGCCAGGCACCTCCCGCCCAAGGCCCATGCAAGGGGTAGGAAGGGTGGACAAAGGGTGGGCATCGTCAGAGAAAGCCCACCCAATGCCCA
>NZ_JBJEFJ010000184.1:21578-28545 GCF_051873915.1 Pradoshia sp. | reverse complement strand
TCAGCAATCTGTTCTGCCGCTGACAGTTCAACGGATACAGATGACTCTTCTAAATTGACATTTTTCTCCTCTTCATTCCCACCAGAGATCATTATTGTCTCCTCGGTAATGATTTCAACTGTGTCCTTAGCTTCAGGCTGTTCTGCCCCTGACAGTTCAACGGATACAGATGACGCTTCTAAATCGACATTCTTCTCCTCTTCATTCCCACCAGAGATCATTGTTGTCTCATCGGCAATGATTTCAGCTGGTTCCTTAGCTTCAGACTGTTCTGCCCCTGACAGTTCAACGGATACAGATGACTCTTCTAAATCGACATTTTTCTCCTCTTCAGTCCGATCCAAGATGATTGCTTTCTCCTCAGGAATGATTTCAACTGTTTCCGTAGCAGCAGACTGTATAAACAGGCCATTTTCAGCAAGGTCTTGATTCGTATTCTCTACTTCAACGAGCTTCTCATCGTTTCGCAGGTCATTAGTAGGGATTGCAGTCTCCTCAGCAGGGTCAGCCGCGATTTCCTCATGGAAAAGCTGGTTTTCCCGCTTAATAAGAGCCATTTCCTCTTCTGTAGCGAGACGCTCATCCTTCCATTCTTGGCTTTGGTCTTCCGGCAGAGGTCCAGTCACAGACATTGTCTGCTTTTCAGCTGAATCTGCCCCTTTTCCTCTCATTAAGGCCAATACAGAATCAAGGGTGGGCTGTGAGGACAGCTCATATTCAACGGTCTTCTGCTTCTTCGTACCAGCCTGTCTATTTTGGAACCCATAGATAGGGGATGGGATTTCTGTTCTCCTGAATGGTGTTTTGTTAGGCTGAACAGTCGTTGTTACGGTTTTTTGCCTTGTCACCTTCAGCGGTTTCCGTAATGGGGGAAGCGGCTGCTCTTCAATGGCTGAGGCAACAGGAGCCCATTCCCTCCCGTCGCTATGCATTTGTTCACCTTCCACCTTCTGCTTTTTCTTCCGTTCATTCAATCGCTTGATTTCTTCATCCGAGATCATCGGGAATTTAAAATTATCTTTTGGATATTTATATTGTATTTTCGTTTCTATTCCAGTCTCTATATCAGCCGGCGGCTTGCTTTGCTTATTCTTATGCTTTTGCGGCTTTGGTTCTTGGTCATATGCTTCAACTTCATCCTCTTCGTCATCATGAAACCAATCAACAATCTTTTTGAAAAAGCTCATACCTTTCCTCACACTTTCTTTATTCATGATAAGTCTTTATTTTATCAAAAAATTCATGTTTTTAAGGGGATTTCCTATGAATTAGTAGCATTTTCCTATACTATTAGTTGTCTTCCACGGGTCTGTTCTTCGCAAGAATGAAGATTGGCTCTAATTCCCCATCCTCATACAAAAATGGCAGTGCGGTAATTGGAACATTTCCATTTGTGAAGAAATGCATATTCATCTGGGCTAAAATATCGTAACCGGCACTATTTTGGATATCTGCAATAATCAACACATCCTGATGCGGGACAGCAACAGCCATCGAGCCCTTCATGCCATCCTTGTATTTCCTCAGCTCAGAATCCATTAAAATACGGGAGGCATCATAGCCATCATTATGGTTGATGAAATAAAAATCATTGCCCCTGACTGTATCCTTCTTAGCTTCAACTGGAAGAGAACGGACATTGAACATGGCAATCGTGCGAATCATCTCTTTGTCCCATTTCTCCTTCTCCATCAATTCTTCATCAATTAAACGGTATGTATTGCCTAGGTCAACCGCATAATAGATGCGTGTTTCGGCTGTATGTTCATCCGTTACAAATGGAACGCCCTCTTTTGCCTCTTCGGGGAAAGAGGTAGAGCGAATGACTGGAAAGATCTTTTTCTCATTTCCGTGAAGAGCATGCTCCTTACCCATAACCTTTAAGGATTCCTCAGCGTAATAAACAATCTCATCTATTGCTTTATCGCCTGATTGATCATATTTGGCCAAGAGCGGGGATAAAGCCACCGTAATGCCTTTTTTCGTTTCTTTATCTTCTATCCTAAGTTCTTCCTGTTCTCGATTATATGAAAAGGTTCTCGCACCTTTAGAGAGTTTTTCCATGAGTATGTTCTTCATTTTCGTTGTTGTCATCTTCATCATGATTCCTCCTTATAGATAACTATAGCGTACTTTCACTTATTTTTCTTGGATGCATGGCAATTTGTTTCCATCTTTCTCGTTATCTTCTCTTTTAGGATATCCTCTAAACTTAACATATTGGTTTTTATCGCCAACAAGCGAAATATGGGGCTGTCGGTAAGCCTCTTCCAGCACTCCCGGCATCTGCGTCCACTGATTCCGCAGGAGTCAACTGCCTGAAACGTTAACTGGCAGTATTCTACTATCTTGATTTATCTGTAATAGAGCGAAAATAAAAAAAGACCCCCATTCGGGAGTCCTATTTTATCACAATGAAGCAATGAATTCCTCAATTTGCTCCCGTGTCTTCCGGTCCTTATTGACATATCTGCCTAATTCGCGACCTTCCTCAAAGGCAACGAAACTCGGGATGCCGAATACGTCCAATTGGATGCACAAATCCAAGAATTGATCACGATCTACATAAACAAAGGTAAATTCCGGGTTTGCTGCGGCCACATCGTCAATGAATGGGTCAATGAACCGGCAATCCGGGCACCAGTCAGCGGAAAACAGAAAGATTGTCTTGCCGTTTCCTTTCAATTCCTCATATTGCTCCATGCTTTCAAGTTTCTTCATCCTAGTTCCTCCATTCCACCGGGTCGGTATTGTATAAATACTATACCCAAAAACAGGCTGGTTGGCTATTCCAAGGTCACGTTTTTTGTTTCTTTGCCCAAGAAGAGAACCGCGAGCATTCCGATAAGAATGGAAATACCAAAGATTAAGAAGATAGTTTCAATCGATGTTTCATTAGCCAGCAGACTTCCGACAAGAAGCGGTCCTAATATGCCGCCTATTCTGCCGACAGAAGCTGCCATCCCAGTGCCTGTCCCTCTGATAACAGTTGGATATTGTTCAGGGGAATAAGCATACAGTGCTCCCCACGCCCCAAGGTTGAAGAATGAGAGGAAACAACCTGCAGCCATTAGCGCAGCGAGTGTTTCGGCATTACCGAAGAAGTACGCACTGACAGCCGTTCCGAATAAATAGGTCACAAGAACGAATTTACGCCCAAATTTCTCTATGAACCAAGCAGCTGTGAAATAACCAGGCAACTGAGCAAGGGTCATAATTAAGACATACTGGAAGCTTTGAATCAAAGTAAATCCTTTCAGCACCATCACACTAGGAAGCCAAAGGAACATCCCATAATAGGAAAATACGACACTGAACCAAAGAATCCACATCATTAAGGTCCGCTTTGCATATTCCTTCTTCCAGAGCATGGCAAGAGAAGCGACCACAGACGGCTTCTGCTCCTTCCTTACGGTCGCAAATTTCGATGAATCAGGAAGATGAATCCGTAAATATATCGCATAAAAAGCTGGCAGGGCGCTGATCAGCAGGGCAACCCTCCATCCATACGCAGGAATAATAAAGTACGAAATAAGTGCAGCAACAAGCCAGCCTCCAGCCCAAAAGCTTTCTAACAGGACGACAACCCTTCCACGCTTATCTTCTGGCACACTCTCAGATACAAGTGTCGACGCCACTGGCAGCTCTCCTCCAAGTCCCATCCCGATTAAAAATCGGAAGAACAGGAAAATGGCCAAACTAGTCGTTAAGGCTGAAAAGCCGCTGGCAAGTGAAAATAAAACCAATGTAATAATCAAAACATTCTTCCTGCCGATTCGATCTGCCAACAATCCGAAAACAAGGGCTCCAACAGCCATTCCGATTGAATTGACACTGCCGATCCATCCCATCTGCTGGGAAGTCAGCCCCCAATCCTTTTGCAGCGCGGCAATGACAAAAGATAGAATCCCAACATCCATCGCGTCAAAAAGCCAGGCAAGACCAGCTACTCCTAAAAGCTTATTATGCGAAGCCTTCTGTTTTTGCTCATAGGCTATATCCATTTTTCTTCCTCCAAACTTTCATTCTATTTAATCTGAGCTATCTAATTTGAAAGAATACTATTTGTCTAGTCAGGTGTCAAGACACCATTTTCTCTAATTCAACTTATTTCGATTTCAAAATTATCGAAAACAAGGTGTTATTAGTAAAAGAAGGCCGCAATTTCCATTGCGGCCTTTCTAAAAATTATCGAAGAGGTTTATCTATGAAAAAAAAGTCCCTAATCCAGCTTCTTGCTGCCTTCATTCTTCCTTTCATCCTCAGTAACAAAGCCGATGAACATGCTGACATTATGAAATCATCTAAGGATGAAAAATATTAAGTTCTTTCCTTGTATTCATATTGCCCAACCAATAGCTCCATCACATGTTCAAACATCCGGTCTCTTGTAATACGGTTATTAGAGAAGACGCCGACCGCTCCTTCTGTTTTCCGAATATCTTGCTTTTTCGTATATTCGTCCATGACAGGCCCAAGCTCACGTCCAGAGAAGAGCTCCTGTGCCACTTCGTCTGGCAGCTTAATTCTTGCTCCGCCGGCGATGAATGAATCGCCTGTTTTTGTCATGAGCGCTCCCCAATTGCAAATGAACAAGCCGTACGGAGTTTTGACTACGCCTCCTTCAAGACCGATTCCAAAATCAGCTTCAGCCTCCATCAGCGCATTTCTTGCCCGGTTTAAGGCACCCTCCATCGTCTCCTCATCTGAAAATGGCTGCTCGGCAACACCTGAAGGAACATTAACTGCTATTAATTCTCCTCCTAGTTCTCTGCATGCCAGTTCTGCCGCCTTAATCTTTGCTGGATTCTTTGTCCCGATGGCTATCTTTATCATTGCTCTTACTTCCTTTCTAAAAAAGAAGGCAGCTTGCACTGCCTCCCAAACACATTAACCATTCTGTTTAATTGTTTCTACGGTCGTCTTATCACAAGCCTTTACGAGCTTAACAAGCAATTCCTTTGCTGCCGCATAATCATCGATATGAAGGATGGAGGCAGATGTATGAATATAGCGTGAGCAGACACCAATGACTGCACTTGGAATGCCGCGGTTTGTTACATGGACCTTGCCTGCATCTGTTCCACCGTTCGGTGCCACAAAGTACTGGTAAGGGATATGATTAGACTCGGCCGTATCTAGAACAAACTCCCTCATGCCTTTATGCATGACCGTCGTTCTGTCATAAATACGAAGCAGCGGTCCCTGTCCTAAGTAGCCAAATACATTCTTGCTGCCAGACATGTCATTCGCCGGGCTTGCATCACAGGCAAAGAATAAATCAGGATCGATCATCGTTGCCGCTGTGCCTGCTCCTCTCAGCCCAACCTCCTCCATGACGGTAGCACCGGAATAAAGAATATTCGGTAGTTTTTCACCTTGGAGCTCCTCTAAAAGCTCAATCGCCAAACCACAGCCATAACGATTATCCCATGATTTCGCCAGGATTTTCTTTGGATTCGCCATTGGCGTAAATTCTGTATGGGGCACGATTTGCTGACCTGGTTTAATGCCCATTGCAATCGCATCATCCTTATCATCTGCACCGACATCAATCAGCATATTCGCAATATCCATCGGTTTCGTCCTCTGAGCATCACTCAATAAATGCGGCGGTATAGAGCTGACAACCCCGACGATTGGACCGTTATCCGTATAAACACGCACGCGCTGAGCCAGCAATACCTGGCTCCACCAACCGCCTAGTGTCTGGAAGCGCAACAGTCCCTCTGGAGTAATGGAGGTCACCATAAATCCAACCTCATCCATATGGCCGGCAACCATAATCTTCGGACCATCCTCTTCGCCTCTCATAACTCCGAATAAGCTGCCCAATCCATCCTGAACGAACTCGTCGGTATATTTGGACATTTCTCTCTTCATGAAGGCCCGCACATCATGTTCAAATCCCGGTGCTCCCGGCAATTCGGTCAGGGTCTTAAATAATTCCAATGTTGATTGCTTCATCACGTATGTATCCCCTTTACCAATTATTTCACTCCTTCATATTGTACATGTTGAACCATTCACTAATCAATCTGGAAGATATTGAAAAAATAGCTTCCTAAACGCTTAATCTGTATAATGGATGGGAATAGATGATTAAGGCTTTAAACAGAGCTATGCATGAACCAATGTGATTGGAGGAATACAAAATGAACTGGAAAACATTTATCACAGGTGTAGCCGCCGGGTTTGCCGCTGGCTATGTAGTCAAGGAACTAACAAACAAGAACAACATGGTATCCCCTGAAAAAGTACTTACAGCCATCAAAACCACACTTGGCGATGAAGGAAGCAGCATCCGCGGCTCCTGGATCATGATGAAACCAGAAAAATTCACTAGAAACTCCTTAGATTACGATGTGTATAAAGGTGGTTTAACAAAGGTTGATGGGAATGAATCCTCTCAATTCGAATTCATCGCAGATGCCAATACAGGTACCATCCTAGATCTCTACCAAGCAGGGTAATATTTACCCGCTTCAAAAGTCCGGCTCTTTTAAGAGCCGGCTATTTTTATGGTTATCAGGATTTTCTCCCTAAGCGAACAGCAAAACAGCCTTTGATTTTTCAACCTACTAGTGTGGATGTGCCTATTCGGCGTAAGCTCGGAAAATCATACTAACAGAAGGTCGAAGAATTTTTGAAAGAGTTTTGGATAAAAAAAGCTTGGAATTCATTCAAAAAAAACCGCTCAGCCTGCCTATTTTTGTCTTTTTGCATTGATGGGCGAACAACTTAGCGTTAAGGGCGAAATCACTTTGTTTAAGAGCGAACAGTCATTTTTATGGGCTAAATTATTTGGGTATGGGCGATAGTTACCCAATGTTGATATCCAACTCCTAAGGACAAACTTTACTAGGCAATCTGCCTTTCTCGCTTCGACCTTCTCAGTCCCAGCCATAAACTAACAAAAAAGACCCTGTAAAAGTCCGTTATGGTGGACTCATACAGGGCTTTCTCT
>NZ_JBJEFJ010000184.1:9936-21478 GCF_051873915.1 Pradoshia sp. | reverse complement strand
AACAAAAAAGACCCTGTAAAAGTCCGTTATGGTGGACTCATACAGGGCTTTCTCTTCATTATCTTTTCCGTTCTACCTTCTTCATGACTTCCTTGCCGCTCGCATCCCATTTGATGGCGCGATGAGCGTAATCATGATAAAACGTAAACCAGGCACCGCTCTGGATACCATGCTTGACCCATTTTTCTTTCGCACCAATTGAGTCCATCGGGTAATCATCATAGGCAAGGACCCAAAGTGAATTTTGATGGGCTGTGGTCGGCATCAGATCAGCCATATGAAGAAGCAGCTCGCCGTCTTGCTCCATTACGATGATGCAGTGTCCGTCACTATGTCCGCCAGTGTGGACCATTTTGATGCCTTCTGCAATAGTGAGCTCTTTTTCAAAGGTCTTAACCTGACCTTCAATCGGCTTCCAATTCTCTTCCCAATACGTATTGCGTGAGCGAATATTCGGCTGCCTCATTTCATCCCATTCTACCCTCGAGGTGTAGATGACTGCATTTGGAAATACGCTTTTCAGCTTGCCATCTTGGTAGCAGGTCAAGCCGCAGGCATGGTCAAAATGCAGATGAGTCATGAGAACGCCGTCAATATCATCCGTCGTTAAACCGAGCTTTTCCAAATCTTCCTCAAGCTTCGATTCCTCACTCACGCCGTAATTGCGAAGCTGCTTCTCCGTCAATTTGCCTTTGCCGATTCCAGAATCAATTAAGTAGTTCTTTCCTTCTGCCTGAACCAATATAGGATCTGATCTCAATTCGATTTGGTTTTTTTCATTGACAGGATACTTTTTGGACCAGAGCGGCTTCGGTACTACCCCGAACATCGCCCCTCCATCCATATGAGTATCTCCGCCATTAAGCCATGTCAATGTAAACTTCCCGAACTGCAAATTCTCCAATGGTTTCTCCCCTTTATCATGGATTGCGCATCTTAAGAAGGACAGATATTAAAAGGCTGCCTCACAGCGATAGATAGGGTTGCCCTTCGCGGAGAATTTCTGTTCATATTCCGTCATGACATTTCCTTCAAAGTCACTATTGTGTAAATCAAGGCTGACATAGTTCAATTTCATACCATAGTGCGAAAAGCTGACAAGGGAATATTCGAACAGTCCGCGATTATCTGTCTTAAAATGAATTTCTCCATGTTCCGGCAAAATTCCTTTATATAAGTCAAGAAAAGTCTTATACGTAAGTCTTCTCTTCTCGTGGCGTGTTTTCGGCCATGGATCGGAGAAGTTCAAATATACGCGTGATACCTCTCCCTCGGCGAAAATATCCGGAAGCTCAAGCGCATTCACATTAAGCAGCTTCACGTTCGGCAGATTGGATTCAAGCAAACGATCAAGCGCCGTAACGATGACGCGGTCTGCAAGCTCGATGCCGATATAGTTGATATCAGGGTTTTGTTGGGCCATGCCATTAATGAATTGACCTTTTCCTGTTCCAACCTCGATATGGATAGGATTCGTATTTCCAAACACTTCAGACCATGCGCCTTTGTGCTTTGCTGGTTCCTGTATGCAGAAATATGGGTTATTTTGGAGTTTCTCCTTTGCCCACGGTTTATAACGTTGTCTCAAAATCGTGCACCTCCGCTGAATTTACGTAAAAAGAGTAGCACATCATGAACAGAAATTCCATGCTGGCTTTCTTTTCACAAAGGTTCTTCTTATTCTAAAATGCCCTGAACAAAACAAAAACCGGCTTACAGGCCGGATTTATCATGAATAATCGGTTCTTAAGTAACACAAGCTATAGCATATTCAATAAGGGAAGGAAGGGAATCATATGCCCCTGTCACAAAATCACAGTTGGATGCTTCTTAAAGATATATTGAACAATCATCAGGAGGATTGCTGCGGTTCTCAATCAGAATGCGAACAGCTGGAGAGGACGGTAACTTCGCTGATGAGGCAGCCTAGTGTTGATGAGGCGACCATGTCGGTGCTGCAAGAGATTTACCAATACAGCCAAAGCGGCATCCATGCCGCCAATCTGGAAAATCATATTGAATCTCATCAACAGAAACTTGCAGGCTGGGTTGAGGATATCACTCAATATTCCTGAGCGAAGGATAAGTATTCAATACACCGGTTCATATCAGCGAGCCGGTTTTTCTTTTTGTGCAGGGCCGTTGTTTGAATCATTTGAGTGAGGACAAACCATTTCATCCGCAATCGTAATTCTGGGGTAAGGCTTAAGCCATAATTCACCAGCCACTGCTCCCATTGGTCCTTCTCTACATATGAATATAAGAGCATTCCTATATCCATGGCAGGGTCAGCAATGATTGCTTCGTCCCAGTCAACGAGGTATAGGTTCCCTTGATCACATAAAAGCAAGTTATTATGATTAATATCTCCATGGCAAACAACATAATGATCACACTTCACATCATTCACATGCTGTTCTAGGAAATGAATCGTTTCCTTTATGGCTTTGTCTTCCTTGAGCTCTCCATCAAGAGAGTTCTTCACGGAAGCCAGGATTTGAATAGGCGTTTGGGCTGTTTTTCCTAGGCGTCGGAGCATATTTAACAAAGGTGTGGATTGATGGATCTTCTGCAGTAATTCTGCAACTGATTCTTCACACATCTCTGCGGGAGTCAGTTCCCTTCCATTCATCCATTCCTGGGCTGTAATCACATCACCATTCTCTAATCTCTTTGTCCAGATAAGCTTTGGCACAATTCCCTCGGCCGACAGCACAGCTAAGAAAGGAGAAGAATTTCTCTTTAAAAATAGCTTCTGCTCATCATGCCTGGCAATGAATGCTTCGCCTGTCGCTCCTCCGGCAGGTGTTATCTCCCATTCTCGCCCTAAATAATCCATGGTATTCACCTTCAATAACGTAAACTTGTATGGCATAATTTCCATATAAATAAAAAAGACAGCCATTGACTGCTTTTCTTCAATAGCCATCTCCTTAAATTTTAGTAGGTTTATACCGCTTTCGTCAAGTGTTCGAACAACAATTATTCTGAACAAACACATACGTTGTTAACGGCTCGAGTGTGAAATGCTTGATATCCATTTCGACACCCTGTTCTGCTGTATATCCGCAGTCCCCGCAAATCATGCCCCATTCCTGTTCCCCCGGAAGTTCAACCTCTGTTGGCTGCTCCCCATGATGATAGACAACAAGAAGCCTCTCCCATCTTCCATACTCGCCTACATCATCATATAACAGGCTGTGGCAAGCTGGGGACAGATCAAGCATTTTTGCATGGGTTTCGATTTCTTCCCTGCTCCGGAACCTGAAAGCCCCATGGCTTTTACGAATAGCCATCAAGCACCTTAAATATGAAATCGTCTCTTCGTTCTGCTCACGTAAATCCCAATTCAGCTCATTAATCCAATCTGGTGAGCAATAGCTATTTTCAATACCATGCTTCGTCCGGAAGAATTCTTGGCCGCTGTGCAGGAATGGAATCCCTTGCGAAAGGATGGCAATACTCGTGGCAAAGCGATGACGCCTCTTTCTTGATTCATTTGACTCTGCTCCGTTTGCGAGCTGGAGGCGGTCCCATAGGGTATGGTTATCATGGCATTCTACAAAATTAACGGACTGCTCAGGTCCGAGCGGATAATCCTCTCCAATGTTTAGGACAAGTTGAGAGAACTCCTCATGGCTGAATTCCTTCCCTGTAACATAGCCCGTATCCTTCAGGTTGAAATTACTCCCTTTAATAGAATCCCTGAATTTATCGTTAAAGAAACCGACATTTTCAATCTTGTGTGAATTGCTGATTGTCGTTTTATCAGCACCCGATAGAGCGGTCGGGAGGTCCCATCCTTCTCCAATGATGATGGCATCCGGCTTAATGGAATGAATGGTTTTTTCAACCTCCTTCATAGTCTCTAGATCAAGAAGGCCCATTAAATCAAAACGGAACCCATCAATTTGGTAGAACTCCAGCCAATATTTAACGGCAGATACAATAAGCTTTCTTACCATAAAACGCTCGGAGGCGAGATCATTGCCGCAGCCGCTGCCATTGGAAGGCATCCCATTCGCACCATAGCGGAAATAATAGCCTGGAACAATTTTCTCAAAGTTTGAGATTTCCTTCTGGAAAACATGGTTAAAGACAACATCAATAATAACGCCTAAGCCATGCTGATGAACGCTCTCAATCAGTTCCTTTAATTCCTCAATCCGTTTCCCAGGAACATGGGGCTTTGCGCTGTAATTCCCTGCCGGAGCAAAGAAATGTCTCGGATTATACCCCCAATTATATTCCTTGCCTATCACAGTCTCATCCACTCCGGCAAAATCATTGACCGGCATGAGCTCAATATGGGTTACCCCTAATTCCTGCAAATATTGGATTCCGCTTGAGTAGCCCTTAGTCGTTTTTGTCGCTGTCTCACTAAATGCTGCATATTTTCCTTTTGCATTCATGCCGCTATTATGATGATGAGAAAAATCGCGCACATGTGTTTCATAGATGATGGCATCAACCGGGCTTTCCAGCTTCGGCAATGAATAGTCATGCTTCTTATATTGGGACATGTCAATGACTGCACTATATTGCCCATTGACAGAAACTGCCTTTGCATAAGGGTCTGTTGCTTCCCGCCAAATGTAATTGACTCTCACCAAATAAGAATAGAAATGATTCTCTAAATTTTGATGGACGGTTAAGTGCCATACTCCCTGCTCTCCCCGATGCATCGGTATGGTTCCCTTTTCGGTGCCAAACTCATTAATCAGCTTAAGCTTTACATTCGTTGCTGTTGGTGCCCATACCTTAAAGACTGTTTTTTCCTTCTCATAGATGGCGCCCATATCCTCTCCATCATATTGATACATTTCATCAAACTCCGGTGTGCGGATAACCGCACCTGTCTGGAGAGCAAAAGCCATTCCCTTGTCGTCTTCTATTTGATATTCTTCACCAAGTGGTACCTCGAATGGGGCTGTGCATATGTACTTGGTATAATGTTCGATTTGAATGACTTCATCAACTCGTAGCTCCCCCATTCTTTGCCCTTCAAAAAAAAGCATGAAGAATAGCTTTTCATTCACCCGGTAGGAGTGAGGAATTAAGATGGTAATTTGATCTAAGGCATCTAAAAAAGCCGAAAATCTGCCTGTATACAATGTATTCACTCTCCTTGAACTGCTAGTTTGACCATATGATGCTTCAACTCAATAAAAGCTTCGCCAGCTCCAACATTCTCACCATCAGCCTGAATCGGCACTTCGAATGAGGAGGTAACACGAATCGTTCTTCCCTCAAATGAATCTACACCCCGAAGCTTTAAGTGGCCTCCCCAAAGAACCGTACTGAACATTAAAAGGAGCTTAAGCCTCGGAATATTATGTATGACTAGTATATGAAAGACCCCGTCATCTGGTTTAGCATTCGGGGATATCTTAATGCCTCCGCCAAAATATGGATGATTTGACACATTCACAAGCCAAGTGTTTGTGAACGAATGAGACTCACCGTCAATCTCCACTTCCATCTCCCCTGGTTTATAGGTCATCCACTTCCACAGGAAGTAGGCCAAGTAGATGATTTTTCCCGCTCCAAGCTTATTAAAATAGTGTTTCATCCGTGATTGGTTAACGGCTTCCGTAATGGCCGCATCCAATCCAATACCCAAACTGTTCAATAAATAACCCTTACCACTGCTTGTTTTATAAAATCCAAGGTCAATAGGTCTCACCTTATTCGAATGGAGCAAACCTGATAATGCCTGCAATGGGCGCGAATCAATTCCCTCACCCCTTGCAAAGTCATTACCGGACCCTGCAGGGATATAAGCAATCCTTACTCCTGGGAAACCGGCCGCACCGTTTGCGACCTCATGAATAGTGCCATCGCCCCCTACAGCTACAAGAATGGCATCTCCAGTGCTTTGAAGAAACTCTCTAGCCAGTGCAACACCATGTCCCTTATATTCAGTAAAGGCATAAGAATAAGATATCCCTTCCCTATCAAGGGTCTCCTTTGTTTTCTCCCAGACTTTTAAGCTACCCGCATTTTTGGCGGCAGGATTAATAATGAAATAGTAGGTTCTTCGTTCAAGAGAATCCCCTCTCACTTCTGCTTTCCCCATGATTATCCATTAACTCCTCTTCCTTATTGTTTCTAATCGAACTGCCATACGCCAATAAGGCCTGTGCTGCCTTTAACTGCAGATTCTTCATGGCAGAACGGTTATGACGGATGGAGCTGAACCAATCATCAAATCTCCTCTTATCGATGATTTCCTGATCAATAGATGTGTGCAACTGATTAATATAGCCATTACGGCAAATAATGCCTTTTCGAATCGGAAACACCATATCCTTAGCAGCAAAAATCTGTTCAAGAATCCATTGCATCCGTTTTAATGTGATAGTCGGGTCGAGCACTTTTTTATCTGCCTTATCATGATGTGTCCTTGTCCAAAAACGGTCTTTACCGCCGACAAAAACGGCATCATCCTCTGCCTCAAGCACGGTCAGACACCAAGCCTCCGATGGCGTGAGCAGAATGATTTCCAGCTCTACAGGCGCATTCTTCCATTCCAGCACCGGTTTGTATAATACCAGGCAATTATCCGGAATACGCTGAAGGAAAAAGCGCAGATTCCGGTCGAATTGATAGCGACCCAGATGCAGAGGCCCTTCATCACTTGCTGTCACAGCCCACTTCAGCTGAAATGGATAAAAGTAATCCAGAAATGATTGCTTTAACTCCTGCTCATCTTCTGGGACTGTACGCAGGAAACGCGGAGCTTCAATAGGTGGTTTCTCCTGCTTTACAGAAACAGCAGCCTCTTCCCTTACCTCTCCCCTCTCCTTTAAGAAGAATTTTTTGATTCTTTGTCGAAAAGGGCGCGTATCTTCCTCTAAAGAGGGAGAATCCATCTCTCCCCCAATTAAGTACCGGCTTAGATCACCGGCTTCATAGGCTTTCTTTAAACGTGACCACTCTTCATTCTTCACATGGACAAATTGTGAAGAATAATGGTAAATATCCTGTTCATATCGGGAAATGAAGTCTTGCAGCTTAATCAATTGACTCATTGGTCCCCATCCTTCCCCTTTGTTCTTCCAGTCATTTTCCTATCGCAAAGCGCACGATGGGTTCATACTTTGGCTGTTTCTCTGTATCCGTCCGATAAAGGACTACATTCTTGATTTCGCATGGTTCTATTCTAGGCAGCCCGCTTCCCCATTCCGTAATGCTTCCTGGTTCAATCTTATTCTTGCTCCTTCTTGCTAACGTTATATGTGGAACAAAAGGCTTCGTATCTAGTTCAAATCCCGCTTCAAGACAGGCATTGTATACCATTTCCCGCACAGTCTGCATCATCGTTGATTTCTCAGAATCTGCCCAAAGGATACGAGGACTGTCCTTCTGGCCAAATGTTCCCAGCCCGTTTATTTCAATCAAGAATGGCTGATATTGTGCAATCTTCTGTTCAATGAGTTTTAATGCTATCTTGAGCTTGTCCTGCTCAGCGGCCCCTAGAAAGGCTAAGGTGATATGATAATCCTCTGGATGCACCCAGCTTTTAAAGGCATAGACATCCCCTGCTCTTCCTGCCCAATCATTCAATTCCCGTTTACATTCCTTCGGTAATTCCAGCGCAAAGAAATAATGGCTTCTTCTGTTCATCGGTTATCTCCTTTATTATTTTACACTTATTTTAACCGCGGTCAGCGATATGATTAGGTTAGTAATAGAAAAAAAGCCCGGAACAATTCTATTCCAGGCAATTACTGCTTAATGGAGCGGGCCGCACTCAGCCTCAATCTCCTGTATAAAGGCATCCTGCAGTTTCCGTATAATCGGATATCGGTCCCCTGACCCGACAGGCTGCCCATTGATCATTCGTACCGGCGTAATCTCAAGCGTCGTAGAGGTGATAAACACCTCGTCAGCATGCGATAGATCATCAACCGTAAAAGCCTTTTCCTCATAAGGAATGGATTTGCTCTCACATGCTTTAAGCATAACCATGCGGGAGATTCCATTTAAGATAAGATTATTTGCTGGATGGGTATACACAGTCCCATTTGACACGATGGACACATTTGTATGGCTTCCCTCTGTAATGATTCCGTCCCGATGAAGGATTGCTTCATAGCATCCCGCATCAAGGGCTTCTTGATGGGCCAATACATTTCCGAGCAGGTTCAGGCTCTTAATATCACAATGAAGCCAACGCTTGTCAGGTACGACCAAGGCATCAACACCCCTTTCCATCAAATCCGCTGGTCTCTTGCTTTGCCGTGTATAGGCAACTAGGACTGCTTTTACATCATTTGCTGGGAAGGCATGATTTCTTGGTGCTACTCCCCTTGTCAGCTGTAAGTAAATCGTCCCTTCAGACAATTGATTCTTCTCAATCAGGCTTTCCATTATCGTCTTCATTTCTTCCTTCGTATATGGAATGGACATGCGAATCTTCTCTGCACTTGCAAAAAGACGGTCTACATGCTCCTGCCATGTGAACAATCGCCCATTATAGACACGGACAACCTCATAGATTCCATCGCCAAACTGATAGCCGCGGTCCTCGATATCAATGGTGATTGTCTCTCTTTTCGAAAGCTTTCCATTAAAAACGATATAACTCATATTCCCCATCTCCCCTTATGTTCGTAAATGAAAGCATTCTTTATCTCGTTAATTCATATATGGCTTGAGCATACATCGCTGTCGCCTTTAACATATCCTCAATAATGATGTATTCATCCTTTTGATGGGCAACATCTTCTCTCCCCGGGAACAAAGGACCAAAGGCTACGGCATTCTTGATTGCACGCGCGTACGTTCCTCCTCCGATTGCGAGCAGTTCAGCCTTTTCTCCCGTATGCTCCTCATATATTTTTTGAAGGGTTTTGACTAGCTCACTATCCGCGTCTACATGATGAGGACCTAAATGGGTTTTCATTTGAATAGAGAATCCATGATCGGCCGCTGTTTTCTCAAGTACAGACCAGCCCTTATCAAAGTCAAATGTAACAGGATAGCGCATATTAAAGGCGATTTTGCCTTTTCCGCCATGTTCATATGAAATAATGCCATAATTGATTGTTAGATCCTTCGTAATCTCATCATGGTAGGCAACACCAAGCTCACGTCCTCTTGACTCCTTGCTTAAATAATTGTGCACGAATGTCAGGAAGCGGAAATCATCCCCTTCAAATGGAAGTGTGACTAAAAAGTCCACTAGCCGGAGGCCGGCATTAACACCTAAATCCGGTTCCATCCCATGGACAGATACCCCATCAAGCGTAATCGTGATCTCCTGCCCTTTCACCGTATATGTACCAGTCAATTCATTCTCTGCACAAAAGTCGCCATACCGCTTCTCCCAATCTCCGGCATATTGGCTGTCAGCTGTAATCACTGCTTTAGCGAATTCAGGCACCATATTAAAGCGCTGACCGGCAGAAAGGCTCTTCAAGGTAGCTTCTTTTCCTTCCATGCGAGAACCATCGAATTCATAGGTGAAATCAGCAATTCCTTTCTCTGCATAAATAATAGGGAAATCAGCATCTGGCACAAAGCCAACCGTTGGCGTCTCTTCTTTCTCAAAATAATGATCCATGCAGCGCCAATCACTTTCTTCATCTGTTCCAAGAATCAATCGGACACGTTTATTAACATCCACGCCAAGGTCTTTTACAATTTTCATGGCATAATAGGCTGCCATTGTCGGTCCTTTATCATCCATGGCTCCCCGTGCATAGATTCTGCCATTACGAATATCAGCTGAATAAGGATCAGTTGTCCATCCATCTCCTTCTGGAACAACATCTAGATGACCCAATATACCGAGCAGTTCATCTCCTTGTCCCATTTCAAGATGGGCTCCATAATTATCAATATTTTTTACCGCAAAGCCGTCCTTTTCACCAAGATCCAGCATGAAATCAAGCGCTTCCTTGATTCCTTTGCCGAATGGAATTTCCTTCGTTGCCGTTTCTTCATCAAGTGTGCTCTTAATTTGAAGCAATCTTTGCGTATCCTGAATCAATTGTTCTTTTCTTTGTTCCACTTCTTTTTGCCAATTAATTTGCATTCCCGTTAACCTCTTTTCATTCACTATCCTTCAATATCGTTATTATATCATGTATGCCTAAAATATATTTTCCAATACACTGATTCGATATAATGTTGATTTTTTGGGACACATTATTAGTGAAAGAAGTCATAAATAGTACCAGCCATTTATATGTATTATTAAATGAATTTTCAATTTTTTGAGCTGAACCTATGGATTTCATGAAAAGGGAGGGGTATTATAGTACTAGAAAGACTTCAAGGATGAAGCTTCTAATTAAAGGAGTGCTGAAAAGGTGATAACTTAAAGAGGTGGTTATGGTAAACAAGTAATACAGCAGGATGAATGTATGATGTTGCCATCGGAAACTATCCATAAGGAGTGGTTTTTTGAAACCTTCAACAAACCGTATGCTTACAAGAATTAAGTCCATTTACATGTTTATTGTTCGTAATGGTACCGTCACGACCCAAGAACTGGTCGATGAATTCGGTATTACTCCGCGCACGATTCAAAGGGACTTAAATGTGTTAGCTTATAACGAACTTGTTGTTAGTCCCAGTCGTGGAAAGTGGACCACCACCCAAAAGAAAGTTAAATTAACCTCGTAATAACAGTCTTTCCTTAAAAGAAAAAGAAGACCGTCTCCGGTCTTCTTTTTCTCATGAGCGCTTTTGCATCAGCACTAATTCCTCTTCTGTCATCTCTCGATATTCACCAGGCTCAAGGCTTTCATCAAGCAGAAGAGCACCCATCGCAATTCGCTTTAAATAGACAACCTTTTTCCCTACGGCTTCAAACATCCGCTTCACCTGATGGAACTTGCCCTCTGTAATAATCAGCTCGATTTCCGATTGTGTCCCGCTTTTAAGAATAGTCAGCTCACCAGGCTTTGTTACATATCCATCATCTAAGGTTACACCTTGTTTAAACCGTTCAATGTCCACTTCATCTACCGCTCCATCAATGACCGCATAATAGGTCTTCGGCACATGCTTTTTCGGTGCGAGCACATCATGAGCAAGCTGGCCGTCATTGGTCAGGACAAGCAGTCCCTCTGTATCTCGGTCAAGGCGTCCGACAGGGAATGGCTTCATGTAAGCATCCTCAGGTTCCAATAAATCAAGAACCGTCTGAAGGCGGTCATCCTCTGTCGCGGAAATATAGCCCTGCGGCTTATTCATCATGACATATATAAACTCCCTGTATTCAACCAATTCACCATGAACCATGATTTGGTCTTGCTCAGGATCAACATGTGCCTTTGCATCCGTGATTTTCTTCTCATTGCAGAGGACCGCTCCTGATTTCAATAATTTCTTAACATCCTTTCTACTTCCAAAGCCGGAATTAGCGAGTAATTTATCGATTCTCATCTGTATCACCTATTTATCATTATTTGAATAAACTGTACGGTACAAATTCAAACACAAGGAGTGTTTCCATGTATTATTCATCCTATTTCCACCCCATGTCGGTCGAACAGGAAAGCCGGCAGCAAGCTCCTCCTAATCC
>NZ_JBJEFJ010000184.1:0-9836 GCF_051873915.1 Pradoshia sp. | reverse complement strand
GAGAACATCGCGAATAATATCGTTACAGGCGCATAGACGGCTAAAACAGAAGAACCAAGTTCAGAGAAACCGTAGAAGGATCCGTAAACACTGTCTGCAAGAACACTCATCCCCGTAACTGCTGGAACAAGCAAGAATAAAAGCACTTGGAATGTTTCAGTTAATTGCTGATTGTATAACGTCCATTTCTTCTCCACAAATGATTTCGTCACACTTGGCACGATGGATAGTGAAAACGCTGTAGCTAGCGTCATGGGAATGAGAACGAGCTTCTGCGAGGTCACGTTCAACACACCAAAAGCCGTATCGGTAATCTCAGCAAGCCCAATCGATACCATTGCCCTGTTAAAGGTGAGCGTATCAACCATTTGGAAAAGTGGCATCGCAAGACCGACAAAGATGAAGGGAATTGATGAAAGGAGAATTTCCTTGTAGATGGCTCCCATTGAGATGTCCACTTCATTTTTGCTTTTCTTAAGCAAAGCATCAAGATGCCCCTTCCGCTTCCGCCAATACCAAAGTAAAACAACAAGCCCGGCAACGGCTCCAACAAATGCCGAAAACACGGCTACCCCCATCGCGGGTACGATACTTCCACCAAGTACATTCAAGACAACATAAGCGCCCGCCAGCATAAAGATAATGCGGACAATCTGTTCAATAACTTGAGAGACCGCTGTCGGTCCCATGGATTCATTTCCTTGGAAGAATCCACGGAACAAGCTTTGGGAAGGAACAAGAATCAAGGCAAAGCTGACTGCCCTGATAACCGTAGTCACCTCTTCGACTGAATAGGACTGCGTCTCCATGACAGAAGCTAGTCCAGGAGCAGTAACATACATGAGCAGAAAGGCAAATACCCCAGTCATCATCATGACCTTTTGACCTGATTCAAAAAGCTTTCTGCCGATTGCATATTCACCCATCGCATTATACTTTGCTACAAATTTTGCTACAGCCATCGGAACCCCAGCAGTTGCGATGCTAATGAAAATCGTATAAGGAGTGTAGGCAAACCCATATAAGGCAATGCCTTCGGTTCCTACGATTTTATTAAAGGGAATGACATAGAATAATCCGAGCATTTTCGAAAAAACCATGCCAATAGTCAAAATAAAGGTGCCTCTAATCAGTTTCGATGACATGCTTCAAACCCTTTCGTACTTTCACTTATATAGTAGAATAGATTTATTTTTATGTTCACTATTCAGTAGTTTACTCTTTTCCATACCTTTTGACAATGAGATAAGTTGTAAGTTTAAGGTCAATACAATAGATACCCTTCCAATATATACATATCCATTCCCCGCTCTTGCTTTTGCCTTCTTGTGAGATTCGCTTATAATAGACCTTATAAGCATGTTAGAAATGAGTGGAATAGATGAAATATGATGTTGTGATTATTGGTGGAGGCCCCTCTGGACTTATGGCTGCCATAGCAGCCGCAGAGAAGGGGTCTTCTACGCTGTTAATTGATAAAGGGTCCAAACTCGGCAGAAAATTAGCCATCTCAGGCGGAGGACGCTGCAATGTAACGAATCGTCTGCCTGTTGAAGAGATTATCCGCCATATCCCAGGAAACGGAAAATTCCTTTATGGAGCTTTTTCCGAATTTGATAATGAAGGAATCATATCCTTCTTCAAAGAGCTTGGCGTAGAACTTAAGGAAGAAGACCATGGGCGGATGTTCCCTGTTAACGACAAGGCTCAATCCGTTGTCGATGCCATGGTTGGGCGTCTGCTCGAGCTTGGTGCACACGTCCGTACCGATTGTCCTGTCAGTGATGTCCTCTATGAGGACGGTCATGTTAAAGGTATCCAGACAAAAGAAGGAGAACTTATTGAAACGAGTTCAGTCGTCCTAGCAGTCGGGGGTAAATCCGTTCCGCATACAGGTTCAACCGGAGATGGATATGCCTGGGCAGAGAAAGCCGGTCATACAGTAACTGAGCTTTTCCCAACGGAGGTGCCTTTAACCTCCAGTGAGACATTCATCCAAAATAAAGCATTACAGGGTCTCTCCTTACGCGACGTATCCATCAGTGTATTGAATCCAAAGGGCAAGGCGCTCATTACCCATCGCATGGACATGATCTTTACCCATTTTGGCTTATCAGGTCCAGGCGTGCTTAGATGCAGCCAGTTTGTTGTCAAGGCACTGAAGAAATGGAAGCTAAAAGAAGTTATCGTCCAAATTGATGCACTGCCGGATATGAATGCGGAGCAATTGTTCCAGCAAATCATTCAAACCATTAAGACAGATGATAAGAAGGCAGTGAAAAATAGCCTGAAGGGACTTCTCCCTGAACGTTATCTATTATTTCTGCTGGAAAGGAATCAAATTGACCCGGCTGCACAGGGGGCAACTATCTCCCACGATAAATGGCGTTCATTCTGTCAAGATATCAAGAAATTCCCAGTGGCTGTAAACGGCACACTCTCTCTGGATAAGGCATTTGTCACCGGCGGGGGGATATCTGTCAAAGAAGTAGAGCCGAAAACTATGGCCAGCAAGCTCATGCCAGGTTTATTCTTCTGCGGCGAAATATTAGATATTCACGGGTACACTGGAGGCTACAATATTACCTCTGCCCTCGTTACCGGACGTCTTGCAGGAATCAACGCAGCCATGAATGCACAAACAAGACAATAGGGCAAGGGGGAGCATGTAATGAATCTTCTAGAACGAGTAGCCAACAGCAAGATAATGACTGCCTTCCTATATCTCTTATTTGCTGCTTATCTTTTACTCTTATCCTATCTATTATTTTTTGGCTATTATCGTCAGGATATCCGAGTGGAGGATTATAACCTGACACCGTTTGAGACCATCAAAATGTATATCATTTATATGGATTACTTTAGTTTCCGTATATGGTTCACCAATCTATTCGGTAATATTATTGCCTTTATGCCGCTAGGCTTTTTACTTCCCCTTCTCTCAGAGCGCTGGAAAGGGGCAATTAAGATTACCATATTCTCTTTCTTCGTGTCCCTTACTGTGGAAACCATTCAGCTCGTTTTCCATGTAGGGGGCTTTGATGTGGATGACATGATCTTAAACACCATCGGAGGTCTTTTTGGGTACATGCTGCTCAAGATTCTCCAATCTGCCGCTGCGGCTGTGCTTATTCAAAGCAAGGTGCACAAATAATCTCTTTTTAGTGGATGTCCTTTTAAGGGCATCCTTATTTTTATGGTTTCGAGCTCTTTAAGTTGAATAAAGATTTCAGAAAATATATAATCAAAAAATAAACCATCACGTTATAGTTTGGAGGTCTTTCCTTAATGGGGCAAAGAAACTAAGAATCGGCGAATTATCAAAAGCCACGAATGTCACCAAAAGGACTATTGATTATTACACGAACCTCGGCCTGCTAATAGCAGAGAGATCGCCCTCCAATTATCGGCTATATGATGAATCCTCCATCGAGAGACTTTTGTTTATCGAGGAATGTAAACATAAACAGTTATCCCTGACTGAGATAAAAAAGGAATTGATTAACCGATATTCGGAGGAAATCGATGTCCAAGAAATACGGGCAAAAATCCGTGACATTGAACAAGAAGTATCATCGCTCATAAACGATATGGGCAAAGATCAGGATGTCGTCAAGAAACAAGTTGACGCCTCATCCTTGATACAATCGATGCAGCTGCTAATGCTGCTGCTGACTAAATCATAACCAACTACAGGAGGTGTACGTCTTACCCTAGCTGTAAGACTGCTATTTGACTACCATCTATTTAATCGCTTTTGTTATCCTAATCATCTTAACCGCCTTTTTCGTTGCAACTGAGTTTGCCATCGTAAAGGTGCGTTCCTCAAAGATTGACCAGCTTGTCGCTGAAGGCAAGAAGGGCGCTTTGTCCGCAAAGAAAGTAACAACCCACCTGGACGAATATTTATCTGCCTGCCAGCTCGGAATTACGGTTACGGCACTCGGTCTAGGGTGGATTGGAGAACCGACATTTGAGGTAATCCTTTCTCCCCTATTTGAACTGATGGGTCTCAATATGGAGGTCACTCACATTATGTCCCTTGCCGTTGCCTTTATCATCGTGACGTTTATTCACGTGGTCGTGGGCGAACTGGCTCCTAAGACAATTGCCATCCAAAAGGCAGAAACGATGACGCTATTCCTGTCACCGCTGATTATTTTGTTCTACCGTATCCTATATCCATTTATCTGGCTTTTGAATGGTTCAGCTCGTTTACTCGTCAAGCTGATTGGTTTCCAGCCGGCTTCAGAGCACGAGAACAGCTATTCAGAAGAGGAGCTTCGCCTATTGCTGGCAGACAGCTACAAAAAAGGCTCCATTAATAAGAATGAATACAAATATGTAAACAATATTTTTGAATTTGACGAACGGAAAGCAAGAGAAATCATGGTACCGCGTACAGAAATCGTCAGCATATCAAAGGATGACTCCATCGAAGAGGTATTCTCCATCATTCAAGAAGAGCGTTATACACGTTTTCCTGTAGAAGATGGCGACAAGGATAATATCGTCGGATTCTTGAATGCGAAAGAATTCTTGACTGAAATGCATTTGAAGAAGGATGTCACACTCGAATCATTAATCAGTCCAGTCATTAGTGTCATTGAGACCATACCAATCCATGACCTTCTTGTAAAAATGCAAAAGGAACGCACTCATATCGCCATCTTAATCGATGAATATGGCGGCACATCCGGATTGGTTACTGCAGAGGATATCATTGAAGAAATCGTCGGAGAAATCCGTGATGAATTCGACGAAACAGAGGTACCTGATATCCGCAAGCTTGGAACAAACCACTATATCGTAAGTGCCAAGCTTCTCATCGATGATATCAATGAGCTGCTTGGTATCGAGATTTCAAATGAGGTCGTTGACACAATCGGCGGCTGGTTCCTATCAAACCATTTCGAAATCCAAGATGGCACTGAGGTTGAAGCAGAGGGCCACATCTTTAAGATTCATGAACATGAAGGCAACCATATTCACTATCTTGAGATCAAGAAAGCCGATAAATAATGAAAACGCCGAATCCCTCATAACGGATTCGGCGTTTTATTTACGATAAATGACCATTGCACTAAAGCAATAAATCTGATTTTCTTCCTCTTCTTCTCCAAAAGCGGCAATTTCATACTTAATGTCGACGATTTGGTCCTCCCTAATCTGTCCTAGGAAGTGATTCATCCCATTTTCCAAGTCTTTTTCATGTTCATAATCAAACATCTTCACTTGTATCATCGGCTCTCCTGCCTCCTTTTAGGACAGTCATAGCCAAATAGTTTGATTTTTATACACAAATATTGAATATTCCTCGGTCTGATATTACCTTTATAATTTTACGGGGAGGATTCAATATTGACCAACTTATTTTCCCATTCCATCAAAGTGGGTGGCGATTTCGAGCATTTTTATTGGATCCTCTACTTCTGAAATCGTATAAACGATTTTTTCTTCCTGCCAGGAAATTTGATTATCTTCTGTCTTTTGTTGGTCGACGTCTGCTTTGACGGAACCATATTGATTTGGTACAGGCAGTGAATTACTCTCCAAGTAGTCAACCATCTGTTTTGCGAGCGGCACGTATTCATTAGCACCTTCTAGATTGTTGGCATGGATCTGAAGGTACCATCTCCCTTCATGCCAATTCAGCCATTTATTACCCATACCACCCTCTTCATACCCTTTGATTGAATGGCCAAGATTGATAGCAGGATTGCCTGTCGGGATATCTTCAGGAGATATGTAGCCAATTTTAGATTTGGCTTCCTGATTGGTTTCATATTGTCTAGCTTCTATTACAGCAATGGGTTTAGCGATTTCATTGTTATTCAATTCTTTATCATTGATTGGGATCGCTTTCTTACTTTCAAAGAAGGTCACTCGATACCTATCATCCTTAGAATCGGTAGCAGCACTCAACTTCATTTCTTCAGATGACATTGGCAAATATTTTGGCAGCTTAGGAGGCAGGCTGTTTTGAATTTGTTCCTTAACAGATGCGATGATACTTTCTTGAGAATTTGGAACGTTATTGGCACCATCTTCATCAGATGTTGAGGGGTTTTCAGTTGCAGGGGGATTGTCCTTCTTTGTATCTTCTTCACTTTTATCGTTTGACGATTTTTCCGTACTGACAGGCTGGTTAGATTTTTTGGACGCTTGTTCTTCGCTATCGGCATTTTCCAGTGTGCAGCCGGCAAGGCAGATGAAAGTCAGACATACGGCAGTAGACACCTGTTTCTTCATTTACTTTCTCCTCCTTTATTGTCGTTTACCACAGGGGATACCAATTAAACAAGCGTTGAATAAACGGTAAAAAACAGTCATATCGCAATGGATACATCTCATTATTTCAGAGAGGATTTATTATCAGAATAGATGTATTTGGTCCCGAACCTCTTGATATGTAATGAGACTTGTGGACATTCATCAGAGTGACTATAAGACAAACATTATATGGACTATCTTAACCATATAAGGAAACATATTCTCCTTAATATTTCTCCTTCCCAATAATGGAGGCGTAAGCCTGTAATCGTTTTCAGCTCTGTTCATATATAAAAAAACCGGCTGACCCAATCGGACAGCCGGCCAAAAAATCTACTTAGTTTGCGACGATATTAACAAGTTTTCCAGGAATCGCGATCACTTTACGAACAGTTTTGCCATCGATTTGCTCGAGGACCTTTCCATTCTCCATAACCGTTTTCTCCATTTCTTCCTTTGTAATATCAGCAGGAACTTGAAGCTTCGCTCTCACTTTCCCATTAATCTGGATCACGATTTCGACTTCATTATCGACCAGCTTGCTTTCATCATATGCGGGCCAAGATGCATAGGCAAGCGTATCATTATGGCCTAGTCGGCTCCAAAGCTCTTCTGTCATATGCGGGCAGATTGGTGAAAGTAGCTTCACGAAGCCTTCCATGAATTGAATTGGAAGAATCTCTGCTTTGTACGCTTCATTCACGAATACCATCATTTGAGAAATCGCCGTATTAAAGTGCAGATTCTCAAGATCCTCTGTCACTTTCTTCACAGTTTGATGATATACCTTCTCAAGATGCGTGTCCGCTGATTCTGTAATCTTATCATTTACTGTTCCATCTTCATTGATATACAGTCTCCATACACGGTCAAGGAAACGTCTTGAGCCGTCGAGTCCATTTGTTGACCATGCGATGGATGCATCAAGCGGTCCCATGAACATTTCATATAGACGAAGTGTGTCTGCTCCATGGCTTTCAACGATATCATCCGGGTTCACGACATTACCCTTTGATTTACTCATCTTCTCATTATTCTCACCAAGGATCATTCCTTGGTTAAATAGCTTTTGGAATGGTTCCTTCGTTGGTACAACACCGATATCATAAAGGAATTTATGCCAGAAACGAGCATATAGCAAGTGAAGAACCGCATGCTCTGCGCCGCCGATATACGTATCAACCGGAAGCCAATGCTTCAACTTCTCAGGATCTGCGATTGCATTCGGGTTTTTCGGATCGATATAGCGCAGGAAGTACCAGCAGCTGCCCGCCCATTGCGGCATTGTATTGGTTTCGCGTCTGCCCTTACGTCCGGTTTCCGGATCTGTTACATTCACCCACTCATCAATGATTGCAAGCGGTGATTCACCCGTACCAGATGGTTTGATTTCGGATGTTTTGGGAAGTACAAGCGGAAGCTCTGACTCAGGAACAGCTGACATCGTTCCGTCCTCCCAATGGATGATAGGAATTGGCTCTCCCCAGTAGCGCTGACGGGAGAAGTTCCAGTCACGAAGACGGTATGTTACCTTCTTCTCACCGATGCCTTTTTCTTCAAGCCATGCAATCATCTTTTGAATGGCTTCTTCTTTATTCAATCCATTCAGGAAGTCAGAGTTTACATGCTCTCCTTCTCCTGCATATGCTTCTTTTTCGATATCGCCGCCAGCGACAACCTCACGAATTGGAAGCTCGAATTTCTTCGCGAACTCATAATCACGCTCATCATGGGCTGGAACCGCCATGATTGCACCAGTTCCATAGCTCATAAGAACATAATCGGCGATCCATACTGGAATCTTCTCGCCGTTTGCGGGATTAATGGCATAAGCACCTGTAAATGCACCAGTTTTCTCTTTAGAAAGCTCTGTTCTCTCAAGGTCGCTCTTCGATTGAATGGATTGTTTGTAAGCTTCAACCTCTGCTTTTTGCGCCTCTGTCGTAATTTCATCCACAAGCGGATGCTCTGGAGAAAGCACTGTGTAAGTCGCACCGAACAATGTATCAGGACGAGTCGTAAAGACTGTGAACGATTTGTCCGTACCGTCAATCGTAAAGTTCACAGAAGCCCCTTCTGAACGGCCAATCCAGTTGCGCTGCATATCTTTAATACTTTCTGGCCAATCAAGTTCTTCTAAATCTTCAATCAAACGGTCTGCATAAGCCGTAATTTTCAAAATCCATTGACGCATCGGCTTTCTGATAACCGGGTGGCCGCCGCGCTCACTCTTGCCGTCGATGACTTCTTCATTCGCCAATACCGTTCCAAGCGCCGGGCACCAGTTAACCGGAATCTCATCCATATAGGCAAGCCCTTTTTCATACAGCTTCAAGAAAATCCATTGTGTCCATTTATAATAGTCTGGATCTGTCGTGTTGATTTCACGGTCCCAATCATAAGAGAATCCGAGGGATTTAATTTGGCGTTTGAATGTCTCAATATTCTTTGCTGTAAATTCTTCCGGGTCATTACCTGTATCAAGAGCATATTGCTCAGCAGGAAGACCGAATGCATCCCATCCAATTGGATGAAGGACATTATAGCCCTGCATCCGCTTCAATCGGGAGAGAATATCCGTCGCTGTATAGCCCTCTGGATGCCCAACATGAAGACCTGCTCCAGATGGATACGGGAACATATCCAAAGCGTAAAATTTACGTTTTCCGACATGATCAGTCGTTTTGAACGTTTTATGTTCTTCCCAATAAGATTGCCACTTCTTTTCAATCTCTTTATGATTGAAACTCATCCTAAATTCCTCCTACAAAATCAATTTCAGGTCCTTTTCATTTTCCCCTGAATATAAAAAAGCCTCTCATCCCTCAATAGTAAGGGACGAGAGGCTGTTCATCAGCTTTTACCCGCGGTACCACCCTAGTTGACGTATGTAAAACACGTCCGGCTCAAGTCTTTAACGCAGATCTGCGGCAGTCCTTACTAATCGCTGTTCACGACTGCAACTCAAGGGGGAGTTCATCATGCCGTCCTATTGGCTCGCACCAGCCGCCAACTCTCTAAAAAGCACGAACATCATTACTAGTCCCTGTCACGGTTATTAGAAAATATATACCTACATTGTATGTAAATCATTCTGAAAGTGCAAGTCCATTCTATGCTGTTTTTTCCATTTTGGCCAGATATGGGGGAAGGTATGCATCGATTGCAGATTTTCTTCTATTGATTTTGCAGCTTTGGATATAAGCAATAGCGTAGTTTCTCTGTTAACAACCTAAAAACGTGGGACTAACCGACCTCTCCTTCTTTGATTGAATTTATGGAGAGCAGAGAAATCAAAACAGCGTCAAGTCAGCTTTTTTATGAGGAAATAAGCCCAAATAATAAAGATTTCAGCAAAAGAAGCCTCCTGCACATCTTTCTCCAGTGTTAGCGCATAGCTGGGCAAATATTTTTTAATGATATTTCCTTCTTTGATAATTTAAAGGCTAAATTTACTTGTTTATGGGCGAAGAACTATTTAAAGACGAACTGGTACCATTCAAGGGAGAAATAGGCTGGGTATGGTCGGGCGAAACCTTCCATCAAAAGAAAACTCCCTGCAT
>NZ_JBJEFJ010000183.1:3921-5678 GCF_051873915.1 Pradoshia sp. | reverse complement strand
AATTCAGGGCCAACTCGCCTGTATGTGTTCACCCACACATTCCCTGCTTCTATTGAGCGGATCATTCGATGGGCACGGTCGAGGCTGGATGTCCAGACGCCGGCAGCTAAGCCGTAAGCGGAATCATTGGCCATGGCGAGTGCTTCCTCTTCTGTATCGAATGGCATGACGACGGCTATGGGGCCAAATATTTCTTCCTGACATATACGATAGGAATTACGATCGACCTGAATAAGTGTCGGTTCGACCCAATAGCCTTCTGCCAGCTCAGGCTTATTCGGGAATAGAGAGGAACCTCCAGCACGGCCGCCGTAAATGATTTCTCCGCCTTCTTTTTCAGCCAGTTCAATATAGGAGCAGACCTTATCGTATTGAACCTTGTTGGCAATCGGTCCCATGGAGACCTCACTGCTCATCGTATCCCCTAGCTGTATATAGCTGTCGATTTGCTGCTTCATGAGCGCAATCATCTCATCAAAGACAGGTCGTTGGATTAATATTCGGGATCCAGCTGCACATATCTGTCCTGCATTGCCGGTAAATATGCCATTGACGGTTACGCCGTTAGCCGCTTTCTGCAGATCAGCGTCAGCAAAGACGATATTCGGTGATTTTCCTCCCAATTCTAATGTGAGTGGTTTCGGGTTAGAAGCCGTTGATTCTGCAATGGCTCTTGCAGTGTTCATAGAGCCTGTTAAGCTTACCTTATTAACTCCTTTGTGGCTGACCAAAGCCTCCCCAATTTCTGAGCCGTACCCGCTAATCACATTCAGCACGCCAGGAGGCAGGATTTCTTGGATGATTTCTCCCAATCTCATAGAGGAGACGGCCGCTAGTTCAGATGGCTTGATAATAACGGTATTCCCAGCTGCCAACGCATAGGCAGCCTTAATTGAGAAAGTAAACAACGGAGCGTTCCAAGGGATGATTCCAACGACCACCCCTAATGGCTCACGCAAGGTATACCCTACTGTATTTGGTCCCAATTGTGTCGTTTCTCCCCTGCTTCCAAGGGAAGTCGCCCCTGCCGCATCATACCAAATACTTGTTAAGGAAGGGATCAGGCCATAGATCGTCTCTCTAATCACCCAGCCATTATCACGCGTCTCCAGCTCAGCAAGCTCTTCCGCATGCCTGGCAACGGCATCGCCAATTTGGCGGAGATAGTTGGACCTTTCTAAAGCAGGAACTGCCGACCAGGCTGGAAGTGCCTGGCGGGCTGAGGTGACCGCTTCCTCTACATCCTCTACCGTGCTTCTTGGGACAGAAGCCCAAATCTGCCCGGTAGATGGATCGATACTGTCAATTATTTTCCCAAATTGAGCTTGCGTGACTTTTCCGTTAATCAGATTGTCGTATTCCTTTACACTGCTACGAGTTTCCACCTTCATCCTCCTTTCATCACTTTATAATCAAACGAGAACTTCTTTCTCCTGTTGAAGCCAGCCCAATGCTTTGACTGCTTGGTCATAATACTGCTGTTTAGTGCCTAGATAGTTCTCATAGAAACGCGCCCGTTTCACATATAATTGACAGTCCATTTCCTCGGTGAAACCGATGCCGCCATGAATCTGGATATTATGCGAAGCGACTCGTATAAAAGCTTCTGTGACGAATAATCTTGCGCTGGCTATCGCCTGAATCCGATCAGGCGCCCCGCTCTCCATCGCCCAATTGGCATAGTAGGTCAATGAGCGAGCTGTCTCAAGGTCGAGCTTCATGTCGACAATTCGATGTTTAATGGCTTGGAATCGGCC
>NZ_JBJEFJ010000183.1:0-3821 GCF_051873915.1 Pradoshia sp. | reverse complement strand
GCTATCTTCGTCTGTCCAACATCATCCAAGTACTTGCGAACATAATTGCGGAACATTTCCTGCTCCTGACTTAATGAAAAATCCATTCTCCTTTCACCTCCGTTTTTAGTCTAGCGTCCCATATCCTTCGGCAAGCCTAATATCCGCTCTGCTATCGTATTCTTCTGGATTTCGCTTGTCCCGCCGCCAATTGTCTGACCAAAGGAATAAAGATAATTATCCTGCCAGTAAGAATTCCCGATCACGGCATCTTCCTTCCATAGCACCCCCTGATGACCTTGCAGGGAAATCGCTTGCGAAAACAAGTCCTTCGTTAATTCACTGACGATTAATTTGTCCATGGAGCCTTCCACGCCAGGATGTCCCTGTTTCAGCTGTTTCGTTAGATTGCGATAATAATTCAGGAGCGATCCTCTTGAACGCGCATAGAGATCAACCATCGTCCTTTGAACAAACGGATCATTCATTAATGGCTCACCATCGTCCGCTTCCAATTCCTTTGTCACCGCAACCAAGTCATTGAATTGCTGTTCGAGCGTAAATACTTGCGCCCCAATCCCTGTCCTCTCATGCATCAGCAAGGCAATGGAAACTCTCCAGCCCTCATCGACTTCGCCCACAATATCGGCATCATAAGCCACCGCATTGTTCAAGTACACTTCATTGAAATCATGCTTCCCATCCATCTGAATGATGGGCCTTGTCTCAACCCCTTCCTGATGCATATCAAGAAGGAAGGCGGTAATGCCTTTATGCTTTTTCTCATAGCGGTTCGTACGGGCCAATAGGAAGCATCGATCAGCCACATGGCCAAAGCTTGTCCATACCTTTTGGCCGTTAATGACCCACTTTTCTCCCTCTTTGACAGCGCTCGTTTGAAGGGCGGCTAAATCTGAGCCGGCATTCGGCTCGGAATAGCCTTGGCACCAAACCTCTTCGCCCGTTAAGATTTTCGGAATATAGGTTTCCTTTTGCTCCTCCGTGCCGATTTGCATGAGCGTCGGCCCAACCATGTGAATCCCGACATAATTGATCAGTGGTGGTGCTTTCACGCGAACCATTTCTTGATGATAGACAATTTCCTCCATCAATGTGGCATTGCGGCCGCCATATTCTTTAGGCCAGGCAATCGCCGCATAGCCCCCTTCATAGAGCTTCCTCTGCCAATCTCTCAAGAATCCGGCCTCATCATCAGGCATTTTGAAGGTTCCGTCGAGCCATCCTGCAGGCAAATTCGCTTCAAGCCATGCTCTTAGTTCCTTGCGAAATGCTTCTTCTTTTTTGGAAAATGAGAAATCCATTCCATCAAGCCTCCTTTGTCTTTACGCTTTAGTCCACTGAGGAAGCGCACGTTCCTCGGTAATGTCCTGCCAAATCATTTTGACCGGCATGCCAATCTCTATGTCCTCCGGGGAACAATCCAATACATTGCCAATCAGTTTCACTTCACGGGCGTCAGCCAATTCAATGCTTGCAATGATATGCGGCAGATCATCCTGAAAGCCAGGTAAAAACGGCCGATAAGATACGATATACGAATAGACGCTTCCGAGAATATCACTGCCTTTATTCTCCCAGCTCAGCTCGGTACTGCCACACTTTGCGCAAGCAGGACCTGGCGGGTGTAAATGGGTTTGACAGGAATCACATTTTTGCAAAACGAGTTCATGCCGGTCGGCAGCATCCCAATAGGGGTGATTATCTTCATTTTTTAATGGAATTGGTTTCTGATAGCTCATCTGTTTTCCTCCTTCTAATTTCTTAGAATCATGGCACCGGCAATATCCGGTCCGGCCCAGCCTGTGCAAATGCCAATCTCGCAATCCTCCACTTGACGGTCTGTCCCTTTATATTCATGACGTACCTGTCGGACAATTTCGAGTACATTATTCATCCCGTGTGTATAGCCTTCAGAAAGCATGCCGCCCGCCGTATTGGAAGGAAGGCTGCCGCCCATTTTCAAATTCCCTGCAGCGACGAAATCGCCAACCTCTCCCCGCGGCGCAAACCCGTATGCTTCGAGCTGCCTAAGCACGACCCAGCTAAAGCAATCATAGATCGAAGCTACCTGGATATCCGCTGGTTTCACACCGGCTTTTTTGTATAGTTCAGGAGCGACATAATCAGAGGCCACTTCATCTAAATTGGACCAGTAATGCGAATGGGAGACACATTGGCGCGCCTCAATCCCCATAATATAAACCGGCCTTGACTTGCAGTCCCTTGCCCGCTCGGCACTGGTCACGATAATCGCGTTTGCTTCATCAGACTCGAGGCAAAAATCATGGCGATTAAAGGGATAGCTCAAATACGGTGTATCTTTGTATGTCTCCATCGAGAGAGGTTTTCCATAAAAGAACGCCTTTGGATTTCGTTGGGCATGCTCATAAAAGCTGACGCATACATGGCCGAGATGCTCCTGCGTAAGGCCTGTTTCATGCATATGACGCGTCGCGAATAAGCCAAACCATTGCCCAGGCCCGCCTGCACCGTACGGAATGAGAAAGCTTCCCCCATCAATGACGGATTGTAAGAGATTGATATCCCAGCCACCACCGCCCATGCGCACACCTGACCGTCCATTCATCGAGCGGTAGATCATGACCGTATTGACTTGACCTGTTTCAATTAACCCAATCGCATCGGCAATGAGCATTTCCGTTGAGCTCCCGCCGCCGCTAATATCCTTCACGTATTTAGGGCGAACCCCTAAATAGGTAGCTAATTGATGAGAGGTGCATGAGTCGCCTTCCGAATAACTCATGAATCCATCAATATCTGTTGCTTGAAGTCCCGCGTCACTTAATGCCGCTCGTGCTGCATGAAGTGCTAAATTCAAGGGCGTTGTCCCCGACTTTTTTGATCGTTCACTTTCCCCAACACCGACAATGGCATACCGATCCTTGATATCTGCCATGATTGATAACCTCCTCCAATTTCATGAAATCAAACAAATCTGACCGTTGCTTCCCCATACCCGACGACTTGACCCGGGGCTTTTTCTGCTGTCAGCTCAAGCTTCGCAAAACGCTCTCCGTCTTCCTCATAAAGCTTCTTCACGATTGCATGACTGGTAATCGCATCCCCCGGTCTCGTCACAGCACCAAACCTCATTTTGAAATTAACCGGGATAGCATTCGTGCCCGCGAGCTTCATGACATATTCACCTAAGAAGCCCATGACTAGCATCCCGTGGGCAATTACGCCCGGCATTCCTACTTTTTGGGCAAATTCATCATCTGTATGGAGCGGATTATAATCACCCGATGCGCCCGCATACTTCACTAACTGAACCTTCGTCACTGCTGGCTTTACATAGGGTTCTAGCCTTTGACCCTCCTGAATGGTTTCAAACTCCATTTGCGGCATGTATGCAGCCTCCCCTCTATCACTTGAGATCATCATTTCTTTGCTTCCTCTTTTGCCTTCTTGCTCGCTGGACGATAGATCATATTCGTCCGGCTGACAGCTACCAATTCCCCGCTCTCATCCTTCATCTCTGTATCTAACACCAAAAATTGCATCGTCCCTGATTTACCTTCCCTGTCGTAAAGATCGGTTACTTTCATTTGACAGACGAGGCGGTAACCAGGTCGTATGGGACGCTGATAGATAAATTCCTGTTCCCCGTGCAGCACTCTTGTATAATCGAGCGGAAGGTCAATTGCTCCGCCGCTATCCTGGCCAATCACAACTGGAAAGCTAGGAGGGGCGATAATGCCGCCATAAATGGTATTGGCTGCATATTCCTCGTCAACATACAAAGGGTTGTTGTCACCGATTGCCTCAGCAAATTGGCGGATATGCCGTTTTTCTACCTC
>NZ_JBJEFJ010000182.1:0-5708 GCF_051873915.1 Pradoshia sp. | reverse complement strand
AGAATGGAGAATGCTGCGATGACTGTTACATCATATATATCGACGGTTTTAGTATGCATTTACACTTTTTTTGTGTAAATCAATGGATAAAAAATGTTCTGCCCCATGTGCGGCTGCCCCTAATGCGGCGGAATAGACTGATAGATTGGAAAAAACAATCTGCAAATCAGTTTGGCTGTTCTTCAGGCTTCGTTCCTTTACGTTTGCCAGGATGGATTCTATCAGCAAATCCTTCGCCATTGCGAGCCGATTGCCGATGATGATCTTCTCGGGATTAAAGGTGTTGGCGATATTCGTCATCCCAATTCCGAGAAAGGTTCCGACCTCCTCAAATAGAGGCTTCGTTTGGCGATTGGCATCACATAACTCAATCAAATCCTCAAGGGAGAGGTCTTCTTGATTTGGATGGATGGCCTCTGCCTTTGTCAGCAGGGCGCGCTCTGAGGCGTATAATTCCCAGCAGCCCTTATTCCCGCATGGACAAGGAAGTCCGTCATATTGAATGGACATATGGCCCATTTCACCAGATATCCCGTTTGCCCCCTTAAAAAGCTGCCCATTCAAGATAAATCCAGCCCCAATCCCGATTCCAGCGCTGACATAGACCATATTGTCGCAATCCTGGCCGGCACCGAGGATTTTTTCGGCATAAGCCCCTGCGTTAGCCTCGTTCTCAATAATGACGGGAATGGAGAAGGCTGCCTCGATTTCCTTCCTGAGATTCTTGTACTCCCAGCCAAGGTTCGGGGCAAGCAGGATATCTCCCTCATTATCCACAATTCCAGGAATCCCAATCCCGATTCCGACCACTCCATAAGGGCTTTCTGGAACGGATTGATGAAGATCCTTGATCATAGAGATGATTCTTCCGACAGCTGCTTGATAATCCTTGTTGTCTGTTTTCTGTTTCTCCTTACGTATGATATCGCCATTTAACGTAGTTAAGATGCCCAGTATGTAATTGACGCCGACATCGATGCCAATCGTATAGCCGGCCCGGTCATTAAACAGAAGCATGACAGGTCTTCTGCCGCCGCTTGATTCCCCAGGACCTGATTCTACACATAACTTCTCCTCAAGCAATTCGTTCACTAAGGAGGAGATGGTGCCTTTCGTCAACCCGAGTGTTTGGGATAAGTCGGCTCGTGAGATTGGTGCCTTATCACGTATGGCTTGCAGGATGATTTGTTTATTGTTCAGCTTAACGACTTGCTGATTCCACTTCATCATTTCCTCTCCTTCATATACTCGCTACTCTTATTTATACCATAAGTGCAACGATTTGAAAAACTTTGTTTATTCGTTAGACAAACAAAGTTTTCCATGCTACAATTTCCTTGTGAGTTGTAAACGATTACATAGATTTTCAAGGAGGAAGAAATGATGAGCTATTTCTCAAATGTACAGAAGATTCAATATGAAGGGCCAAACAGTCAAAATGATTTTTCATTCCGTTATTATAATCCGAACGAGCAAGTAAATGGTCAGACGATGGAGGAACTGCTTCGTTTCGCTGTGTCTTATTGGCATACCTTTACGGCTGAGGGCACCGATCCATTCGGTCAGGCAACAATGAAGAGACCATACAACCATTTAACTGGATTAGATCTTGCGAAAGCACGTGTCGAAGCTTCATTTGAATTCTACGAAAAATTGCAGGCGCCATTCTTCTGCTTCCATGATGTCGATATTGCACCGGAAGGAACATCCTTAGCTGAAACGAATAAGAATCTTGATGTGATTGTTGCTATGATCAAGGATTATATGAAGACGAGCAAAACAAAGCTTCTTTGGAACACGGCGAATATGTTCTCTCATCCTCGCTGGGTGCATGGTGCAGGTACAGCCCCTAATGCAGATGTGTTTGCTTATGCAGCAGCTAAGGTGAAGAAGGGTCTTGAAGTCGGTAAAGAGCTTGGTGCGCAGAACTATGTGTTCTGGGGCGGTCGTGAAGGCTATGAGACTTTATTAAATACAAATATGAAGCTCGAACTCGATAATCTGGCACGCTTGTTCCATATGGCGGTTGATTACGCGAAAGAAATCGGCTTTGATGCCCAGTTCTTGATTGAGCCAAAACCGAAGGAGCCGACAAAGCACCAATATGATTATGATGTGGCGACAGCTCTATCATTCTTGCAGGCTTATGATTTAGCTGATTCCTTTAAGTTTAATATAGAAGCAAACCATGCAACCTTGGCTGGCCATACATTCGAGCATGAATTACGCGTTGCACGCATTCATGGCATGCTAGGTTCTGTGGATGCAAACCAAGGGGATCCGCTTCTTGGCTGGGATACGGACGAATTCCCAACAGACTTGTACTCTACGACATTAGCGATGTATGAAATTATTAAGAACGGCGGACTTGGCAGAGGCGGTCTGAACTTTGATGCGAAGGTAAGAAGGGGCTCCTTTGATCCGGAAGATTTATTCCACGCTCATATTGCCGGTATGGACAGCTTCGCAATTGGTGCCAAGGTTGCTCAGAAACTAATTGATGACAAGGTTCTTGAGAATTTCATTGATAACCGTTACAGCAGCTTCAAAGATGGAATCGGCCTTGAAATCGTTGAAGGAAAAGCTGATTTGAAATCATTGGAGCAGTATGCACTCGGTCTTGGCGAAATCAAAAATCAATCCGGCAGACAGGAACAACTAAGAGCCATCGTTAATTCTTACTTACTTGATATTCTTCGCTAATGGACAAGGCAGGAGGGAGCCGGACAATGAAGTACGTAATTGGAATCGATCTTGGAACGAGCTCGGTCAAGGCCTTGCTTGTCAATGAACTTGGAGAGGTTTCTTTAGAGGTATCAAAGCCTTATCCTCTTTATCATCCAAAGCCGGGATATAGCGAGCAATCGCCGGAGGATTGGGTAAAGCAGACGAAAGAGGCACTGGCTGAGCTTATCGAGCGTTTTGACGGCGAGCCTGGCGATATAGCCGGAATCAGCTTTTCCGGGCAGATGCACGGACTTGTTCTCCTTGATGAGGAGTATGAGGTGCTCCGCCCGGCCATCCTCTGGAATGATACAAGAACGACAAAGCAATGTGAGGAAATCTACGAGACGGCAGGGAAGGAGAGAATTCTCTCCATTACGAAAAACCCTGCTTTGGAGGGATTCACCCTGCCGAAGCTTCTCTGGGTGAAGGAGCATGAACCAGCACTGTTTGAGAAGGCAGCGGTGTTTATGCTGCCAAAGGATTATGTCCGTTTCAAAATGACCGGCACGATTCACAGTGAATACTCCGATGCGGCTGGT
The DNA here is from genome assembly GCF_051873915.1 of Pradoshia sp. Taxonomy (NCBI): domain Bacteria; kingdom Bacillati; phylum Bacillota; class Bacilli; order Caryophanales; family Bacillaceae; genus Pradoshia; species Pradoshia sp. The sequence continues at coordinate 2,442 of NZ_JBJEFJ010000182.1, read as the reverse complement.
ACGCTGCTGCTGGATGTGCCGAATAAGAAGTGGAGCAAGGAGATTTGTGGGATCTTCGGGATAAAGGAAAGTCTCTGTCCGCCATTACTGGAATCTCACGGGCTTGCCGGTACATTGACTGCTGCCTTCGCAGCAAGCACTGGGCTCTCACCTGAAACGAGGGTGTTCGCCGGTGGAGCGGATAATGCGTGCGGCGCCATTGGAGCGAATATCCTTGCAAAAGGCGCAACCCTATGCAGCATCGGTACTTCCGGAGTCATTCTCTCCTATGAGGCAGAGAAGGATCTTGATTTCGGCGGAGTCGTCCATTATTTCAATCATGGGAAGGAAGATGCCTTCTATACAATGGGGGTAACTTTATCTGCCGGTCACTCGCTCAGCTGGTTCAAGGAGCAGTTTGCCAAAGAGGAGACGATGGAGCAATTGCTTGAAGGTGTAGGAGACATTCCGCCTGGAGCACATGGACTTCTCTTTGCTCCATACTTAACAGGTGAGCGGACGCCGCATCCGGATGCGATGATTCGTGCAAGCTTCATCGGCCTTGATGCGACACATACGAGAACAGATTTGGCTCGGGCTGTCATGGAGGGCATCACGTTCTCTCTGAATGAATCGATTGAGATTTTCCGGGAGAAGGGAAAAGAAATCGATACCATCGTCTCCATTGGCGGAGGAGCCAAGAATCCCGCATGGCTGCAAATGCAGGCCGATATCTTCCAGGCTAAAGTCGTGACCTTGAGAGGAGAGCAGGGACCTGCGCTTGGAGCGGCTATTCTGGCTGCCTATGGAAGCGGTATCTTTGCCAGCTTAGAGGAATGTGCAAAAGTGTTCACCTCCTATAAGGATGAGTATGTCCCAAATCCTGAAAGGGCGGAACAATACCGCAAGCTATATGCGCTCTATCAGAAGGTTTACCCGCAAACGAGGGAATTGTGTAAGGGGTTAATGGAATTTCGTTAAGGTTCAGGCAGAATAAAGGGGATGGACAATCATGAAGGAAAAACGAAATTTAGGCTATATCATTACGATTACGATGGTTGCCGCGCTCGGCGGATTGCTTTTCGGATATGACACAGCTGTCATATCCGGGGCTGAGCGCTCTTTAGAGGTATATTTCATTGAAAGCCTTGGGCTCAGCTCATTCATCCATGGTGTCACAACGTCCAGCGCCTTGATTGGCTGTATTATCGGAGGGATTATTTCCGGGTATTTTTCCCGTCAATTCGGCCGGAAGAATTCCTTGATCTTTGCAGCAATCCTCTTCACTCTATCAGCGCTGGGTTCAGCTTATCCGGAATTCTTATTCTTCACAAAAGGGGAACCGAGCATTTCGCTTCTGCTGATGTTTAATGTGTACCGGATTATCGGAGGAATCGGCGTCGGTCTTGCTTCAGCAGTCGTACCGATGTACATAGGGGAGATTGCGCCGGCAGATATACGCGGCCGCTTAGTCTCCTTCAACCAATTCGCCATCATCTTTGGGATGCTGGTCGTTTATTTCGTCAATTATTTGATCGCGAGCGGACAAACAGTCGCCTGGATCAATGATATTGGCTGGCGTTATATGTTTGCCTCAGAGGCTGTGCCAGCCATTCTTTTCGGTTTGCTTTTATTCTTTGTTCCGGAGACACCGCGCTATCTCGCTCTTAAGAAGAAGGACAGCCAAGCATTATCTGTTCTGACGAAGATTAATGGAGCGAAGGCAGCTAAAGGTATTCTTGCCGACATTAAAGGAACCCTTGGAACCAATGCTGCTCGGGGGAAATTATTTGCCTATGGCAAGCTGGTCATTATCATCGGAATCCTGCTGTCTGTATTCCAGCAATTTGTCGGAATCAATGTGGCACTTTATTATGCACCAAGAATCTTTGAAAGCATGGGTGCGGCAAAGGATGCCTCAATGCTGCAAACCATCGTCATGGGATTGGTTAATGTTATCTTCACCATCCTCGCTATCATGACGGTGGACAAGTGGGGAAGAAAGCCGCTCTTGATCGTCGGGTCCATTGGGATGGCGATTGGGATGTTTGGTGTAGCGTCTCTTGCTTATTTTGAAATCATAGGGGTTTCTACCCTTGTGTTCATTATTATCTATACAGCGTCCTTTATGATGTCATGGGGACCAATCTGCTGGGTGCTCATTTCAGAGATCTTCCCGAATAAGATTCGCGGGCAAGCAGTAGCCATTGCGGTAGCGGCCCAATGGGCAGCCAATTATTTCATCTCATCCACGTATCCGATGATGATGGAATACAGCGGAGCGATGACATATGGCTTCTACGGCGTTATGAGTGTTCTTTCTGCCCTTTTCGTCTGGAAATGGGTGCCGGAAACAAAAGGCAAGACACTCGAGGATATGGATGCACTTTGGCGCAGACGCGTCAGCTGACAATTTGGAACTCTTCAAAAGCAATTACTATCCTGCTTTTGGAGAGTTTTCTT
>NZ_JBJEFJ010000181.1:0-5728 GCF_051873915.1 Pradoshia sp. | reverse complement strand
AACGTGCTCACCTTCCTTAACGGCGAGCTTGAACCCTTCTCCTTTTAAGGAAACTGTTTCAAGACCTATATGTATCAATACTTCAACACCAGATTTAGACCGAATCGCAATAGCGTGTTTAGTAGGGGTAATCATAATAATTTCTCCACTAAATGGCGCATACACATGTCCGCCTGTAGGTTGAATTGCCACACCCTCCCCCATCATTTTTTGGCTGAATACCGGATCGGGAACCTCCTCAAGAGGAATAATCGTACCGTTTAACGGTGCCAACAAATCTACCCCTTTTTTCTTAAATAATCCAAAAGCCATTCTTGATTGCCCCTTTCTGTATAAAAGTAATATCGAGTCTTTTTCATCCCATTGCACAAAAAAGGCATGGCGGAATTATCACTAGGCTACTAGCAGCCTAGTGATTTACCACCATGCCTGATCGTATCAGTCACATGCGAGACAATATCAATTTCTAAATCTATCGTATCATTTTTCTTATTTAAATTGTAGTAGTTTTTTCACTTTTTATAATTGTTTGTAACCATTGTCATTTCTACTACACATCAAACTCCACAATCGTTTCCTCAGAATAAGCCATTGAGATTTTGAAGATTGACTAGGAACGTAATGAGCGATGAACGAGTAAGTAAGTGGGCGAAAAGTTCTCAGGCATAACGCCCTCTCTTAGATAAGGAATCACTCTTCTTTCATTTCATATGACATTTTATTCCACTACAGAAATACTTCTCATTCATGGAATATCAAAAAAAGAGCTGAACACAGCTCTTAATTGGGAAATCAAACGGAAAGCCTATCCATTTTCCACCTGTTTCGTAAAAACCTTCAACATTAAATGCTTCAATAAGTATTACTTCAACAATTCCCTTGCCTTCTCAATAGCAGCAGATACTTGCGTAAATCCTGTCCCGCCTGCACTGTTTCGTCTGCGCACAGCTTCCTCAGGCTTTAAGGCTTCATAGATATCCTCCTCGATGAGCGGAGAGGCCTCTTTAAGCGCAGAAAGCGGCAGATCAAGCAAATAGCAGCCCTGCTGAATGCAATGAAGCACGAGCTTCCCGACAATCTCATGGGCTTCCCTGAACGGAATTCCCTTCGCCGCCAAATAATCAGCCAGCTCCGTTGCATTTGAGAAGTCCTGATAAACAGCTTCCTTCATGACAGCTGTATTGACTTTCATCGTGGCAATCATCCCGTTAAAGATCTTGAGCGACCCCTTAACCGTTGTAACCGTGTCGAACATCCCTTCCTTGTCCTCCTGCATATCTTTATTGTAGGCAAGAGGCAGTCCCTTCAAGAGAGTCATCAGACCAACTGCATTGCCATACACACGGCCTGTTTTCCCCCGAATTAATTCGGCCATATCCGGGTTTTTCTTCTGCGGCATGATGCTCGACCCAGTTGAAAATGTATCATCCAGCTCAATGAAACGGTATTCCTGGCTTGACCACAAAATAATTTCCTCACTGAAGCGGGAGAGATGCATCATCAAGATGGAGGCATTATGAAGAAATTCCGCAATGAAGTCTCGGTCGCTCACAGCATCTAAACTGTTTTCATATATCCCGTCAAACCCGAGCAGCTCAGCGGTCATATGACGGTCAATCGGGAAGGTAGTCCCTGCGAGAGCACCTGCACCAAGCGGGGAAAGATTAATTCTCTTCAGGCTGTCCTTAAGCCGGCCTTTATCCCGCTCAAGCATCCAGAAATACGCCATGAAGTGGTGGCCGAGTGAAATGGGCTGTGCCCGCTGCAAATGAGTATATCCAGGCACAACGGTTTCCACATGCTTGTCAGCCGTATCAACCAATGTTTTCTGAAACTCTTCAATCGTGGCAATGATTTCTTCCACCTGGCCGCGCAAATAAAGATGCATATCGGTTGCCACTTGATCATTCCGGCTTCTCGCCGTATGTAGCTTGCCTCCAACCGGTCCGATTTCGTCAATCAATAGCTTTTCAAGATTTAAATGAATGTCCTCATAATCAATGGAAAAGGAGAGTTCCCCCTTCTCAGCTTTCGCCTTCAAGGAAGAGAGCCCTCCTTCAATTAATTCTTCCTCTTCCTTCGTAATGATTCCGCAGGCACCCAGCATTTTCACATGTGCCAGGCTGCCTTCGATGTCCTCCATCACCAGTTCTTGGTCAAATGAGATGGAAGCACCGAAGGAATCAATCCATTCTTCAGCTGTTTTCGTGAATCTTCCGCCCCAAAGCTTCTTCACACTGTCACCTTCTTTTGGAGATGCACTTGGCTGTTTACTTTTGTTGGCAAGCCCCATAAATTGATAAATCCAACCGCACTTGTATGGTCAAACTCATCAGCTGATGTATAGGTGGCTAAATTCTCATCATAAAGAGAATACTCAGATTTACGTCCTTCTACAATTGCATGCCCTTTGAACAGCTTCACACGCGCAACCCCTGTGACATGGGTTTGCGACTGCTTCAAGAAGGCAAGCAATGAATCCTTAAGAGGCGAGAACCATAAGCCTTCATAAATAAGCTCCGTTAATTTCTTCTCAATAACAGGTTTGAAATGAGCCAATTCCTTCACCATTGTCAAATCTTCCAATTCTTTATGTGCCTTAATCAATGTCACGGCACCGGGGCATTCATATACTTCCCTTGATTTGATTCCGACAAGACGGTTCTCAACATGGTCAATTCGTCCAACACCATGCTTTCCGGCTAAATCATTAAGTGTAAGAATCAATTGGGATAAAGGATATTCCTTTCCGTTCAATGCGACTGGAACCCCTTCTTTAAAAGTAATTTCAACCATAGCAGGCACATCAGGTGTATTCTCTAATGGACATGTCAGATCATAGGCACCCTCTGGCGGTGCAGCCCAAGGGTCTTCTAAAACACCGCATTCATTGCTGCGTCCCCATAGGTTTTGGTCAATGGAATATGGACTGTCTAAATTAATTGGAATGGGAATATTATTTTCCTTCGCATATTGAATTTCCTCTTCACGTGACCAGCTCCACTCACGAACTGGCGCTAGCACCTTCAGTTCTGGATTCAACGCTTGGATAGATACCTCGAAACGTACTTGGTCATTTCCTTTACCCGTACAGCCATGGGCAACGGCAACCGCATTCTCCTTCTCTGCTACCTCAACAAGCTTCTTTGCAATCAACGGTCTTGAGAGAGCTGAGACAAGCGGGTATTTCCCCTCATACAATGCATGTGCCTGCAAAGCAACTAACGCAAATTCCTTCGCGAACTCTTCCTTTGCATCTATAACATAGGAAGTGCAAGCTCCTACCTTGAGGGCTTTGTCCTTTATAAATTCTAAGTCTTTCCCCTCGCCGACATCCAAGCAGCAGGCTACTACGTCATACCCCTTCTCTTTCAACCATGAAATCGCAACTGATGTATCCAAACCGCCTGAATAGGCAAGAACTACTTTCTCCTTTGTCATGTTCCTGTTCCCTCCGATGTATTTTGTATATTTATTCATTATTATATGTTTTTATGCAATTAATATGATATACACTATATCAATCCTGAAATCCTTTTTCAAGTATTTATTTTGAAAATTACTAATTTTTTATTCAGAAGGAGAAGGCAAAGTGTACGTACACCGCGAAATAATCATGGAGGTTTATCGTTAATCAGCGGACATTTGTATACAATAAGGGAGGAGCTAATAAAAGGAGGAATCCGTCAAACATGGAAACATACTTCGTTCATGATAAAAGATTAGGTATTGATATTCCAAGACTTGAGTACGATTGGGACAGCTATACAGAGAAAGATCAATCTGCCATCCTCCTTCGCTGGGAAGAAATCAGGGGAACGATACCAGACCGAGTGAAGGAGCTTGAGGGGAAAATTAATGATAAATTAAGTGAGCTGAACGAGGAAGAGAATTTCGAGAAATCCTGCACATTAAATGATGAAATCTCTGAACTTGCCTCATGCATTAATGATCTTTGGATATATTTCCGTACCAATGAAGAGCTTACAAGTAAACCCCATCGTTGATCCCAAAACGAAATGAAAAAACCGCTCCATCATTGGAACGGTTCATCGGTCTTTCCTGATCTCATGCATGATATGCCCGAGTTCCGGAATGATACATTTATTCATGGCCAAACGGACGGCACCGCTTGAACCCGGTGTTGAAAACACAGGAGTACCGAATATCACACCTGCGCTCGCTCTTGAAAGGATTGCGGCAGAGCCGATATCCTCCTGGTAGCTAAGCATGCGAAATAATTCACCGAATCCAGGAATCTCCTTCTCGTATAAAGCGGATAAAGCCTCTATCGTCACATCACGCTTTGCAATGCCCGTGCCTCCATTTGTAAGCACGCAATCAACCTCGCTGTGCCTGCAGCCCTCAAGAACAGCCCTCTGGATTTGCTCAACTTCATCTTTGACGACTTCCCGGCTGACAACTTCATGGCCGGCAGCGGTCAGCAATTGCTCCATCAGCTGCCCGCTCTTATCTGAATCCAAGTCTCTCGTGTCACTGACGGTAATGATTTTGCAACGCACGGCCTTTGGGGCTTCTTTCTTATGAATGTATGTACTAGAGCAGCTCACCATATCATTCATTCGCTTTCTTTATCTCTTAAATAGCGGTATTTATAGAATTGATTCGCAAAAGCTGTTACATTCTTGGTCAGACGGTAATTCGCCTGGCTGCCGATGGCAAGACTGATGATTGGTACACCCTTTAGCATCTGCTTACGGAAGAAATAAATGGCGAGCACCTTCATCAATTGCTTGATAGGCTGGTCCAGCCAGAATACATTGCTCATCTCTTCTCCCTCATAGAAATAATCAGAAGGCTTCTCTAAATCTTCCATAAGATCATCCCAGAAATATTTCTGCATGCGCTTTGGCATGGTCCCGGCATGGAACACCTTCAATGACAGGGCTGTTTCATAAGGCGTACTGATGTCATATCCATAGGATAAGCCAATCAGCTGGATACTGCGCAAATTAATAACCATTTGTGCCGGCAAATCAGCCGCGAGTGCCCATCCACCATTAGCAGCTGAAATACCGCCTTGTACTAGTGAATACATCCTATGGCGGGCCATTTGCTGCTCAGCGATATAGATCAGCCGGTCAACCGGCATCTCCCGGAGGTCCTGAATATCCTTGATGCGTTCATCGAACACACGAGCATTCTTCAGAATCCGGTCTCTTGCATCAGCCTGGAACTGGGATTCATGAATCATAGAATGTAGATGGAAGAGCCAGTTATCAAGCTTTGCAAAGAATTCCTCCTGTGTCGATTCTGGCAAAAGCGTAAACATGCTTTCAATCAAACGATCATAATAGGCTTCAAAGTCGGTCGGTTCATCGGACCGCATATCACTTTCCCACATCTTCAAATCCTGCAAGATTATGTCTTCTCTCTCTGTAAGCGCCATTTGATCACCTCTTCTTCAAAATTGTCATGTATCAAAAGTATACCATACCTCTCTTCTATTCTTTCACATTCAGTTACAAGCTAATCGGCTTCGAATTGAATGACTGCAATTTACCATCTCAGCCTGGCTTCTGTTACGCAAGACTCTTGTATGTTAAATGCTTTGAAAAATACACGCCGCAAACAGCTGCTTAATTTACGTTTTTTTCACTGCAATGCCATCCTTCAAATAGATTTCAGTATCCTTTGGATGATGTTTCATGCACCTCCCTAGTCAAAAAGGTAGACCTATCATTTGGTTTGCACGACTTATACAATC
>NZ_JBJEFJ010000180.1:0-5751 GCF_051873915.1 Pradoshia sp. | reverse complement strand
AGCAAACCCATTATCGTTAAAAATTATCGATAACAAAAAAACCAAATCAATGATGATTTGGCGGTTAAACAGTTCGTTTATTTATTTTTCACATTCAGCCGATGCGGCTGTTTCTTTGATTGTTTCAAGGGTTTCTTCCATCTTCTTGAGTTTTCGATAGATGACAGAGCGGTGGATACCAAGCTTGTTTGCTGCTGTGGTCGCATTTCCATTGCATGAGGCGAGCACTTGTTCAATATAGCGGCCCTCAGAGATAGCGGTAAAGTCCTTTAAGCTGCCAAATTGCGTGAAATTATTTTGAATAAAATAATCAAAAGCAAACCAATCTCCCACTTCTTCGTCCTTTGAGTGGGCAATGACGGACGGGACGGTGAGAATCAGTCTTTCCATGTAATTTTTCAGCTCGCGGACATTGCCCGGCCATGAATGGGTTAATAGTTCATGAAATTCCTCCGCGCTGAGGATATATTCTTTATTGTATTTCTGATTGTACTCAGTGAGGAACTTGGATATCAAGCCAGCAAGATCTGGTTTCCGGTTACGGAGGGGCGGGATATGAATGGGAATCACATTAATCCGGTAATATAAATCCTCTCGAAACTTCTTGTTTTGCACAAGTGTCCATAGATCTTGATTGGTTGCTGCGATAATTCGTCCATTGACTGGGATTGGAGCTGTTCCCCCTACTCTCCTTAATTCATTCGTTTCGAGAACATGCAAAAGCTTGGATTGCATATCAAGCGGCATTTCAGAGATTTCGTCTAAAAATAAGACTCCATCATTGGCCAATTCGATTAACCCTTGCTTCTCTTTGACACCATTTCCATAGGCATCCTGCTCATAACCGAATAATTCGTATTCGAACATGGACTTTGGTATGGCGGCACAATTAATTTTGATGAACGGTCCATTGGCCCGATCACTTTTCTGATGAATATATCTGGCAATGACTTCTTTACCTGTACCGGATTCTCCGCAAATGAGAACCTTGCTGTCATAGGAGGCAATTTGCAGGCAGACTCGGAGGATCTGTTTCATTGCCAAGCTTTCAGCCACAATATCCTCAGATTGATAGGCTGTCTCTTGGTCAATTAATATGGGGCGTTCTTCCATTACAGAAATCTTGCCTTGCTCATCTTGTGTCCCTTTATCATATTTAGCTGATTTTGTTACAATCAACTGTACCTCTCCATCATTGCCAATGATGGGTGTAGCTGTCGAGAGGACATTAAAACCTCGATTGGTCAAGATGCGCCGGCTGATTGGTTCTTTTCGAGCTATCGCATCCAAGGTAATGGAATGATCATAATAGCCTGCTGTAACTAGGTCTTTCACATTACTTTTCAAAAGATCATCAAGGGACATACCGATTGTCAGGGCTGTAAATTCATTTGAAATCAATATATTTCCTTCGCCGTCTGTTACAAATAAAGTGGAAGGAAAGTCCATCTTCTCATTGAAGCTTTTCGTTAATTTATCCATAGGCCATTATCCTTTGCATGCATCATTACTATCACAAGTATAAGTAGAAATCATGGTTACGACTATTGGAAATAAATGCTTATCCATTTAACGCGTTGATGCACATGAATTTTTCTTCTAAAATAGATTAAGTAAAATGGAGAAAGGGATAAGCCACAGATGACATATCCCTCTTCCTTCTATTTACTTCATTATGCCAAAACGGCTTCTTTTTCTTCTACAAGCGTTACTTGTCCCATCTTTTGAAGGACTTCTTGTGCTTCTGTAAACATTTCAGTGATCATTTCTTCAACAGTTGTTAACTCATTGCACATACCGCAGATTTGACCAGCCATAACAGATCCATTGTCTGTATCTCCCTCAAGGACAGCCTTACGCAAAGAGCCTAAAGAAAGCTTTTCTAATTCATCACGGGAAGCATTTTGCTGCTCGAGCTTCAAGAATTCCATGATCATGCTGTTTTTAATGCTTCGTACAGGGCCGCCAAGGCTGCGTCCAGTTACCATTGTGCATTGATCGTCTGCATCAAGAACAGCTTGTTTGAAGTTTTCATGTACAGGGCATTCAATTGTCGTCAAGAAGCGAGTACCAACTTGTACGCCTTGTGCACCTAGAGCAAAGGCTGCTGCAATACCGCGTCCATCTGCAATACCACCTGCTGCAATAACTGGAATAGAAACGGCGCTCACAACTTGAGGAAGTAAGGCCATTGTTGTTGTCTCACCCACATGACCTCCTGCTTCTGTTCCTTCTGCAACGATTGCATCAACTCCAAGAGCTTCCATTTTCTTCGCGATTTTCACAGATGGAACAACAGGGATGACTTTAATTCCATTCGCTTTGAATGTTTCCATGTACGGAGCAGGTGTACCCGCACCAGTTGTAACGATTTTTACGCCTTCTTCTACAATGACATCCACTAATTCCGGAATATTGTGCATCATCAGCATAAGGTTTACGGCGAATGGTTTATCCGTAATTTCTTTCGTTTTGCGAATTTCTTCACGAAGGCGATCAGCTGTGAATCCGCCAGAACCGATGATGCCTAGTCCTCCTGCATTAGAGACAGCACCTACAAGCGGAGCTAGCGCGATTTGTGCCATTGCTCCTTGGAAAATAGGATATTTGATACCTAGTAATTTTGTAATGGTCATTTTTATTTCCTCCTATAATATTAATTAAGCTGCTTCTGTTGTTTTTGCCATGTCAGCGGCATGTTTTTTCTCAAGAGATTGATAGACGAATGTCAAAGCAAGACCGACAAGCGAGATAGCTAAAGCGATATAGAAAGCCTTCGTGAACATGCCATCATTGGCAGCCGCTACACTTGCTGCAATACGCGGTCCGAAGAAGGCTGCACCGGAGTAGCCGATAAAGGTAACTCCATAGTTAACGCCATAGTATTTCATACCGAATTTCTCACCAACAATGGACGGGAAGATTCCCATCGTTCCGCCAAAGCAAAGACCGATTCCAACAATGGCTGTTACAAATCCTAATACAGATGTAGAAAGCGCAATCGTTAACATCATTGCCGAAATGACGAGATAGATCATCATCAAGCATTTAACGCGGCCGATGCGGTCAGATACCGCTCCCCAGAATACACGGCCAACACAGTTGGAGAAGCTGTAAAGACTAACATAAAGAGCTGCTGTTGCTGCAGATAAACCGAACATCGTTTGTCCGATAACAGATGCATTGGACGTAACCATCATTCCGGATAATGCGCCAATCAAGAATAGAGAAGCAATAACATAGAAGATTGGTTTCTTGATCATTTCTGTCCAAGGGATATTCACGCCGCCTTTTTTTGCCGCAGCAGGCGGAATCCAGCCTTCTGGAATATAGCCGACTGGTGCAGCCTTAAACACTACGCTCGCTCCAAGGATGATGACCAAGAAGGCAGCGCCAAGAATCATGAACGCAGCTTGTACACCATAGCTTGCAATAAGAGAGTTGGCAATTGGTGAGATAAAGATTGTACCGCCGCCATATCCAGCTGTTACAATGCCGGCAGCAAGTCCACGCTTATCAGGGAATAACTTCGCTGTGTTTCCAATGGTTGAAGAATACACAATTCCTTGCCCCATACCGGCAATTAAGCCGTATGTAATGTAAAGCATCCATGGAGCAGTAGCAAAACCTGAGAGAATGAATCCAAGACCAAATAAAGATCCACCAATAATGATGGCTATTTTCGCCATTCCTTTGTCATTTAATTTCCCGCCAAGGATCATCGGGATTGGAGAGATAGCGGCATTGATTGTGAAAGCCATCATAATGTCGCCCATAGTGGCATCAAACACTGCCGTCAAAGGCAAGGCAAAAATACTGAAGGCATAAACAGCTCCCACACATAAGTTAATGAGAGTCGATGCCCATAAAATCGACCAACGATTTAAAGATGTGTTCATTTTCTGTAATTCCTTCCTTATTCACTTATTTATCTGCTGGCAATGCTCTTCCTTACCTCCATTGCCAGCCATTTTTCTCTTCTTGTCTAACCTTAAGCCAAAACGCCTTCTGGCTTGGTCCCGTTAGCTGAAACGATGTCTTTCAATTTGCCCCAATGTTCCTCAAACATGCCTGGGTCCATTTCCTTCAAGTCTTCCGCAATGGCAGGAGTGAATTCCATTTGATCCAGGATATGTGTTTTGAGATCAACACCAGGTGCAATTTCTGTCAGGGTAAGTTTACCGTCAATCAATTCGAATACGGCACGTTCTGTTACATAGATGACAGGCTGCTTAATTTCAGATGCATATTTACCGCTGAAGGTGATTTGCTGTACTTGCTTAATGAATTTCTTTGCTTTACCTTCCTGGATAATATGCAATTTACCGTCTGATACTTTTACCTCTAAACCGCCTGCTGTAAAGGTGCCGGCAAAGACGAGCTTTTTCGCTGCTTGGGAAATATTAATGAATCCGCCGCAACCGGCTACTCTTGTACCAAATTTACTTACGTTTACATTACCGAATTGATCCGTTTGAGCTAATCCAAGAACTGATAAGTCGATTCCGCCGCCGTCATAGAAATCAAATTGTGCATGGTGATCGACAATCGCTTCACTGTTATAGGCATGACCGAAATCCTTCAAACCTGCCGGAACACCACCAATGGAGCCTGCTTCTGTCGTGAGAATTAATTGGTCGCTTACCCCTTCCTCCGCAGACACAGTGGACACATTCACTGGAATACCTACACCAAGATTAAGAATGGTATTTGGCACAAGTTCAGCAGCTGAACGGCGTGCGATAACCTTTCTCTCATCAAGTGGAAGGGCAGGCACACTCTCCAATGGCACTTTAATATGGCCTGAGAACGCTGGGTTATACTGAGTGTTTTCTGTTTGGAAGTGATTTTCCGGTTTCGCCACGACAATGTGGTCAACAAGGATTCCAGGTACGGCAATATCCTTAGGGTTTAATGTTCCTGCTTTAGCCACAGACTCAACTTGTGCAATGACAATGCCTCCGGAGTTACGGGCTGCTTGAGCAATTGGGAGCACCTCCATATGAAGGCCTTCCTTCTCAAGCGTAAGGTTGCCGTTTTCATCTGCGACTGTCCCTCTGATCAATGCAACATTGATTGGGAATGATTTATAGAACAACCACTCTTCACCGTCAAGCTCTACCACTTTAACGATATCCTCTTTCGTAGAAGGGGACATTTTGGCTCCCTCAACACGCGGGTCTACAAATGTTCCCATTCCGACCTTTGTAATTACACCTGGTCGTTTTGCCGCAATTTCACGGTATAGCTGAGTGATAACTCCTTGAGGAAGGTTATAAGCCTCACATTTATCCTCTTCAATTAATTTCGCCATTCCTGGAGAAGCAATCGCGATTCCCCCGATCCAGCGTTTAATGAGACCCTCATGACCAAGATGGCTCATCCCTTTGTCACGGCGGTTACCGACTGCACTCGCATGCATGACTGTTAAATTTTGAGGATGTCCTGTGTTAAGAAAACGTTCCTCAATTGAAATGCCCATTTCCTCTGCCCAGCAGGATAACCCAAAACCACTTGCAGCAACCGTGTCCCCATCTTTAATGAGCTCGGCTGCGCTTGCCGCTGAAATCACCTTCGACATACTAACACTCCTTTATGTAGTAAAAATATTATTGTGAATTTATTCACATATTAGCCCAAAAAAATATTCAGCCCTTTTCATTAATCTATAAAGAACCCCAATTTGATAAGGTTTCTGTGATTAAGCAGACAATTTAACTTGGTTAATTTCTTGTGAATCATTTCACAATA
>NZ_JBJEFJ010000179.1:0-86460 GCF_051873915.1 Pradoshia sp. | reverse complement strand
CAGCCTTTTGGAGCGGAGATTTTGCCGATTGGAAAAAGGCAGAGGAGCTGGCGCTTGAAGATGTACCGGTCGTATGGCTTGTCAATATACCTCAAGTGTATTATGTAAAAGAGGGCTTGCGAATAGGAAAGAATCATGCGCCTTCAGCCTCTCCTCTTTCCATTCTGAATGGTGCGGAGGATTGGCGTCTGGAATAGAGAATAAATGGATGAAATGAAAGGAAAGCCGCTTTGATTGACGAATCAAAGCGGCTTCTTTTCTATCGTTCAGCATGCGGGGACAATGACTTATTATTTGCCTTTGATTGAATGGGAGCTGATTCATCCGCCCGTTTTGGCTTCTTGATGAAGAAGGCAAGCACGAGTGCTAGGATGGCGATGAAGAAGGCAACAAAGAAAGCATCATTAATGCCGTTCAATGTGGCTTGTATGCCAATTTCTGCTTTCATATTGGCCAGGGTCTGTGCATCCGGTTGTTCGGTAAGATTTTGCATGGCTTTTGCAGTCAATTCCTCGGCATGCTGCTTTGCTCTAGAGGACATGACGGATACAAGAAGAGCGGAGCCAATAGCAGCCGATACTTGATTCAGCGTGTTGTTAATGGCTGTCCCATGTGGGTTCAGCCTTGCAGGCAGTGAATTCATTCCGTTTGTGACAACAGGCATCATAACCATCGACATACCGAGCATGCGAACAGAATACAAGACAATTAACGAAGAATACTCAGTATCAATCGACAGATTATAGAAGAAGTAGGTGGTAGCTACCGTAATCGATAAACCGATGATGGCTAACAGCCGGCCGCCGAATTTATCGAACAGCTTGCCGGTGATTGGCGACATAATTCCCATGATAATGGCTCCCGGCAGCATCAATAGGCCCGAATGAAACGGAGAGATGCCTCGCAGGGTCTGCAGGTATATAGGCATGAGAATCATGGCTGAAAACATCGCCATATTGATGACAATCGCAATGGCCGATGACAAAGCAAACATCGGATATTTGTATACACGGAAATCAAGCATAGGTTTATCAATCAAAGCTTGACGTACGACAAGGATAATCAGTCCGATGACACCCGCAATGATTGTGCCGTAAACCATAGGTGAATCCCATCCTTTATCACCTGCTGAGCTAAATCCGTACAATAATCCTCCAAAACCAATGGAGGAGAGCAGGACAGATAACTGGTCCAAATGGGTTTCCATTGATTTCTTTTTATCTTTCAGCTTAAAGAAAGCGAGCAGGATGACAAGGAGGGCAATTGGGATAATCATATAAAACAAATACCGCCATTCATAATGCTCAATAATCCAGCCTGATAGGGTTGGTCCAATGGCTGGGGCGAATATCATGACAAGTCCCATCACTCCCATGGCGCTGCCGCGTTTTTCGATTGGGAAGCTTGAAAGCAGCACATTCATCAAAAGAGGCATCATGATTGCAGACCCGGAAGCTTGAATCATTCTTCCGGTGAGCAAAACGGCAAAAGTTGGTGATAGCGCGCTTGTAATGGTGCCGATAGTAAAGAGAAGCATGGCTGCCAGGAATAATTGACGGACAGAAAATTTTTGGATCAAGTAAGCTGTCGTTGGAATGAGTACACCGTTAACAAGCATATATCCGGTTGCCAGCCATTGAATAGTCGTTGCCTTTACGTCAAAATCAGCCATCATCGACGGTAGTGCGACATTCAATAATGTTGAGTTCAAAATGGAGACGAAGGCACCGGCTAAAATGATTCCAATAATTAAGAAATTCGGGCGGACGTTCTCTGCGGAGGATGCGTTCATATATCTAACTCCTTTTCATTTTGACTATGTGTTCATTTTTTATACTCGTATTCCATGAACCACATAATACTACCTTTTACAGGAAATGGCAATGAAAAAACACAGAATATATTCATTTGTTATCTTGGATGGAATGGTCTAATATACTCACTAAGAAGAAATTTATTAAAAGAATGGGTTGAGGCTTGATTTGAATGAACGAAAAAGACAGGTAATCACTCACGCAAAGCGATTATTTCTAGAAAAGGGCTATCGGAATACATCCATTCAAGACATTTTGGAGGACAGCAATATATCACGCGGTACCTTTTATAATTATTTCCCGAGCAAGGTGGATCTCTTTAAGGCGGTGTATGATTCCTTTCTTGAGGAGCATCATGCACGCCGGGACGAATTGCTTTTTGGCCATGACCTCGGCGATATGGAGATATTCATCGGGCAATTGAAGCTGCATATCACATCCTCCTTTCACAACCGCTTCTTCCTCTTGATTGATGATGTCATGAGCTCAAATGAACAAGATGTGAAGGACTTTATTAAACAAACGAGATGGCTGTATATCAATTGGCTGCGTAATCGTCTGGCAGATGTCTTCGGGGACGACAAAAAACCGTATTTGCTAGACTGTGCCATTATCCTTGGTTCACTGCTTCAGCATTATATGTGGTTCTATGTTACGGCAAAGGGAGAAGAACGGATTGATGAGGTTATTCGATATTGTGTAAGAGCTGTGGAAGTCATCCTCGAGGATGTCAGTGAGAAAGACCGTCAAATGCTTGAGCCTGAAGTGCTGGATTCCTTTATCCCAGCCGGGCCTAAAGGAAGCAGAGACCTTCGCTATGAGTTCCTCCAGAAGATGAACCAGCTAAAGCGGACAATCGGCCATGATTTAGAAGAGCATGAGCGGAGCGGCTATGTCCAAATGCTCGATTTCATTCAGGATGAGATGATGCACCAGCGTCATCCCCGGCCTGTATTGGTTAAAACCATCCTTGATTCCTTAAGCAAAGAGAGGTATTTTCAGCGCTTGGATGTGTTTGACCGTTTTAAAGAACTAGTGGGTATATGGCTGGAAAACGTAACGGAGTAAGGGCCTGTCTATGTACAGCCCTTTTTTTGATGCGTGATGAGTTGGAGAGCCATCGACGTTATCTGATAAAATGGATATATAGTAGATAAGGGAGTGAGGATGATGAAGGAGATGCAGTCGCTTTCAATGGAGAAACTGCTCGAGGAAATTCGCTATGACCAGGGAAGATATCCGAGGGAAGCGTTAGATGAATTAATCAAGCGCCGGGAAGAATCCATTCCAGAGCTGTTAAAAATCGTTGAATTGGTCTCGGTTTCACCAGGCTTATTTACAGATACGCCTAGTCGCTTTGATCATATCTATGCTGTGTTGCTGTTAAGCCAGTTTCAAGCTGCGGATGCCTTTGCCCCATACTTACGTACATTACAATTACCGGATGATACCGCCTTTACTTTATATGGGGATTTGCTGACAAACTGCGGCGGCCGAATCCTTGCCAATCTATACAGCGGTTTAGCTGTCATGGAGAGTGATTTAGTATCCTTCCCTGAACTTGATGCCATCTTCGATTTAATTGACGATACTTCATTGGATGAACTTATTCGAGGTGTCGGCTTCCAAGCCATTACGGCATTAGTGAGACAGAAAAAGATATCGAGAGAATTGATTCAATACTATTATCATGATCTTCTGCAGGGAGATTTGGATGATGAATCCGGCATTCTCTATACCCTGCTGATTGACTCCTGTATGGAGCTTGATTTCAGGGAGCTGAGTGATGACATCATGAGTGTTTTTGAAGAGAAAAGGGCAGATGGCTCCATGATTGCTCCGGATGATGTGGAGGCCCATTTTAATGACGGAACAATGCTTGATAAGGAAGATCAATACAAGCCGATTACCAATGTTCATGAGGAGCTGGATGGATGGTATGAATGGGGGCGTTGATTCTAAGCAGACGAAGCCCGCTCCAAGCTAGACTGGAGCGGGCTTGTTTGCCAAATTGGCTGTTACATTTCGAGCTCAACCGCCTGCTCGAGTGCTTCTTTAGGAACGGTGATTGAGTCGATTGTATTGTAGTCTGAATAAGTGGTGTCAATAGCCTGTTTAAGGGTGACCTTTTGTCCTTCTGCCTTCATGTTGATATTCATAACGATATTCATTTGGCTTGGGAGATAGGTCTCTTTATCGACAAATATTTCATATTCAATTCCGTTAATCTCTAAGTCTTGTACATCCGGCATTTCAACTGCTCCAGAGGAAAGCTCCTTTTGGACAAGTGAATTGAACTTCTCATCATCAGCATCAAGTGTGAGGATGAATTCCTTATCATTTTGCTTAAAAGTAAAATCATTAATATAGGATTGAAGCTCACTTAATGTTTGGGTTTGATCCAATCCGGATTGTGCCTCCATCTGGGCCATTAATTGTTCGTGGCCTTCGCTGTATTTCATCCAAACCTTTTGGGCGGGATCGTACATGTAGAAGCCCTCTTCTGTGATGTACTGCTCGGTCGAAATCGATTCGCCGTCAATGGTCATCTCTATCTTTTGCTCTAGACCGATAGGCTTTTGGACGAATTTGGAGTGAATGGTGGAGTGTGTTGGAACCGGCTCATTATCACCCTCGATGATTTCCTGCTCCATTTCCATATCCATGACAAAGCTGTTGATATCCTCGGAAGCTTCCATCATTTTATCGTACACTTCCTTAATCGTAAGCTCTGATTCGTTGCTGCCGTTTTTGTTCGTTTGTTTGCTCTCACTCTCGTTAACAGGCTCTGCTGTTTCACTGCATGCGACGAGCAGGACCATGGAGAGTATGGAAACAGACAAGGCGGACAAGACACGTTTCATCAAATTGCTTCCTCCCTTTGTTGTTTGAGGAGGCTGGCCAGCCCCCTATCTGCAAGCTTTCTTAATGAAGCACCGCAAAAACACAGCCAATTAATCACTATGTCATTTGAAACTCCATTATGTAAGGACAGCAGATTTATTTTATGTAAGAAGCATACCACAAACATTTTAAAGATTGTAAAAATATGAGAAAATTGAGAGAACTTTTTGGAAAAGGAGTCGATTGAGATGCTTCGTAAGCCAAAGAAATTACAGGCAGGCGATCGTATTGTGACAGTGAGTCTCTCATCTGGAATGGCCGGTGAATCAGAGTTTCTTGCCCGCTATCAGCGTGGAATCAACAGGGTGGAAAAGCTATTTGGTCTTAACGTATCAGAGCTGCCTCATACTTTAAAGGGGGAGGTATATGTCTATCAGCA
Source organism: Pradoshia sp. (assembly GCF_051873915.1). NCBI lineage: Bacteria > Bacillati > Bacillota > Bacilli > Caryophanales > Bacillaceae > Pradoshia > Pradoshia sp. The sequence goes on along the minus strand of NZ_JBJEFJ010000179.1, from coordinate 81,363 downwards.
TCCTGAGGAACGGGCAAGAGATCTGACTCATGCATTCCGTGATGAGTCTGTGAAGGGAATCTTCTCATGTATTGGCGGAGAAGACAGCATTCGAATGATTCCCTATGTGGATTATGAAGCAATCCGCCAAAATCCAAAAATCTTTCTTGGTTACTCGGATTCGACTATTACTCATTTAATCTGTTATAAAGCTGGGGTCATGAGCTATTACGGTCCGTCTATTCTAGCGGAATTCGCAGAAAACGGCGCTCTTTTTCCGTACACGGAGAAGTGGGTGAGAAAGGTGCTCTTCTCAGATGAGCCAATTGGAGAAGTCGAGCCTCCGGCAGAATGGACGAGCGAATTCATCCCTTGGGAAGGGAGTGAAGAGCGGCCGAGAAGAATGCAGCCAAGCGGGGATTATGAAGTACTGCAAGGCGCGGGGATTAGGAATGGCCGTTTGCTAGGCGGCTGTATGGAAGTGCTTGAAATGGCGAAGGGAACGGAAGTATGGCCAGACAAGGCAGAGTGGGATGGGAAACTCATCTTTTTTGAGACGTCAGAAGAGAAAACGGCCCCTGGTATGCTGCGAAGATGGCTTCGGAATTACGGCGTGCAGGGCATCCTGGAAAATGCAGCAGGGCTGCTGTTTGCCAAGCCGTATGATGAACAATATTATGAAGAATATAAGGAAGTAATTCTTGAGGTCGTCCGCGATGAGCTAGGATTAAGCGACCTTCCAATATTTTATAATATGAGCTTTGGACATACTGCTCCGATGGCTGTCATGCCTTATGGAGCAATGGCAGAAATTGATTGTGAACAAAAATCGTTTCGCATAGTAGAATCAGGCGTAAGCTAACAAATAATGATTACCGATGATGGAGATTAGTTTTAGATGATTGTTGTGATAGATAATTATGATTCGTTTACGTATAACTTAGTAGAATACTTAAGGCAGCTTGGCAAAGAAATGACGATTCTCAAAAATGATGAATGTACAATCCGGGATATTGAGAGACTCAAACCAAGCGGAATCTTACTCTCGCCAGGACCCGGCAATCCAGATCAGGCTGGCATCTGTCTTGATGTACTTGAGGCATTTTGCGGAAAGGTGCCGATTCTTGGTGTTTGTCTCGGACATCAGCTCATTGGCCAATTCTTTGGCGGTGAAGTGGTAAAGGCAAAAAGACCGATGCATGGAAAGGTTTCACAAATTAGCCATGATGGGAAGTCTGTCTTCCGCGGATTGCCAAACCGAGTTTCTGTGGCGAGGTATCATTCATTGATTGTCTGCCCTCATACGCTGCCAGATTGTCTTGAGGTAACGGCCTTAAGTCCTGAAGGGGAAATAATGGGCCTTCGTCATAAAGCATACCAGGTTGAAGGTGTGCAGTTCCATCCAGAGGCCATTTTGACGGAGTATGGCTTAGATATGATCAATCAATTTTTCGAGGAGAACAAATCATGCTGATATTCGATTTCGCGGGGACTGACAACATAATAAAGAGACAGGTATTTGATCAGCCGGTTGAGGTCCTTTCAACGGACTTGCTCGAGGAGGTTCCAGTGATTTTGGAGAAGGTGCAGGCTGCCGTTGACAACGGGTATTATGCAGCAGGGTATGTATCGTATGAAGCAGCGCCTGCTTTTGATGCAGCTCTTGCTTCAGTGCCGTCTGAGATGCCGCTCGTTTGGTTCGGGCTCTATGAACAAGCAGGCGAAGCAGTGCCAGCAGCTGATGGAGAATATACGGTATCGGAATGGACTCCTTCTATTAAGCGGGAAAAATATGCAGAGGCGATTTCTGCGATAAAAGGCCGAATCGAAAATGGTGATACGTATCAGGTGAATTATACGATACGGTTGAATGCCTCCTTCAAGGGAGATTCGCTCAAATTTTATCATGATTTAGCTGCTGCCCAGTCGGCACGTTATTCTGCTTATTTGGAGACGGATGACTATACCGTGATATCGGCGTCGCCTGAGTTATTCTTTCAGATGAAGGACCGCCATATTACAGCTCGCCCAATGAAGGGAACGGTCAAGCGCGGAACGACATGGGAGGATGACAAAGGAAAGGCGGAGTGGCTTGCAGCCTCTGAAAAGAATCAGGCAGAGAATGTGATGATTGTGGATTTATTACGAAATGATTTGAGCAAGATTGCGAAGAAAGGCACCGTGAAGGTTCCACAATTATTTGATATCGAGAAATACCCGACTGTCTATCAAATGACCTCAACTGTAACAGCCGAGGTCGAGGATTCCGCGGGGCTTCTGGATATTTTTCAGGCCTTATTCCCATGCGGCTCCATTACTGGTGCTCCAAAGGTGAAGACGATGGAAATTATCTCTGAGCTTGAGGAAAAGCCACGTGAGGTCTATTGTGGTGCCATCGGGTATTTATCACCAAACGGAGAGACTGTCTTCAATGTCCCGATTCGTACAGTCGTCGTCCATAACCCTACCGGCCGGGCAGAATATGGTGTTGGCGGGGGAATAACCTGGGATTCCGAGGCAGGAGATGAATATGAGGAAACGGTCGCGAAGGCTGCCGTTTTGCGGAAGAAGGCTGTCCAATTTGATCTCCTTGAATCCATTGCTCTTGAGAATGGCTGCTTTTATTTGCTTGACGAGCATATGAATCGCATGCAAAAATCTGCTGATTACTTTGGCTTTCCATTCTCCGTGGAGACAGCTCGCCAATCCTTAGCTGAGGTAGCTGAGGCTCATCGGGAGGGGCTTTATAAGGTACGCTTGCTATCTAGTCGGAGCGGTCTTTTTAAATGGGATGCGGTTCCAATCGAACCGGTGAAAGGAAGGCAGAAGGCAGCCTTAGCTAAGGAGCCAGTATTAAGCGGGAATCCTTTCCTTTATCATAAGACAACGAATCGGACCGTATATGAAGAACGGAAAGATGTGAGTTCCACTGTCTTTGATGTACTTCTATGGAATGAAAAAGGGGAATTGACTGAGTTTACAAATGGAAATATGGTTGTTGAAATGGATGGCTGTTTGTACACGCCGCCTGTTAGCTGCGGTCTGCTTGGCGGGACCTTCCGCGAACGGCTGTTAACGGAAGGAGCAATCGAGGAGAAAGTCCTCCGTATCGAAGATTTACAGGTATGCTCGAAGGTATGGCTAATCAATAGTGTGCGTAAATGGATTGAGGTGGAATTTACACCTGAGAATGATTGAAGCGTGAAACAGGCTGGAGTAATCAATATGATGTTGCTCCGCCTGTTTTTTGCTTATATTACATATAAATCAGTTAGAAAGAATGAAGGGGATTACCGGATAAATGTGGTAATATTTAACGAAAGAGGATTTGGTTCGAACAATCAAAGAATGAAACAAGGAAGGTGGACAAAATGAAGTTATCCTTAACAGATTCTGAGAAACAAAAGCTGCGCACTTCTCGGATCAAGGTGGCAGAGATTGCTCATACGACACCGCAGGCGTTAAGTGAGATACTCGGCTGCGAGCAAGCAAGAGCAGAAAGACTTATCGCGCTTGCTCAGTTTCAGCAAATTCCATCGATTGGGCCCCGTGCTGCCAAAATGATGGTTCAGCATCTAGGTTTTTATTCTTTAGAGGAAGTAAAGGATGAGGAACCGGCTCAATTGCTTGATTTATTCGAAAGCAGAATCGGCCACCGAGTGGACCCTTGTGTAGAAGACCAAATCAGGTGTATTGTCCACCACGCGAATGAACCTGCCAGCCGGCGTGAATGGCCGGATTTCACAAAGGAACGGAAAACATACCGTGATTCACGCGGGTATCCAAAAGATAGGCCAAAAGCGCGAGAATGAGAACAGAGGAGGGATAGGCGTGAAACGGTGGATGATGTTAAGCTGTCTGGTTCTGCTTGTTTTTGCAGGCTGCTCAGATACCGAGACAAACCCTGCTGATGGGAATCAGTCCTCTGACGAATCAGCCCTGCCGTATGGAATAGAGACGGTTGCCGAAGAGCTGAATGTACCTTGGGAAGTAGCGTTTGCCGGAGAGGGGAATCTTTTCTTTACGGAGAGGCCGGGTAATCTGCGGATGATTCGGGATGGAGAACTGGTTGAAGAGCCTTTGCTATCTTTCCCAGCCCCTTTTATCAGTGAGGGAGAGGGAGGATTACTCGGACTGGCCCTCGATCCGGATTTCGCCGCTAATCAATACTTATATATTTATCATAGCTATGAGAAGGATGGCGACATCTTGAATCGGGTATTGAGAGTAATCGTTCATAAGGATAAGGCGGAGATAGATAAGGTTATCCTTGATGGGATTGTCGGTGACACAAACCATAATGGCGGAAGACTGAAGATTGGGCCAGATGGGCTGCTCTATATCACGGCAGGGGATCGGTATGAGCCAGAGTTAGCCCAGGAGGAGACAAGCCTGGGCGGCAAGATCCTTCGCATACATCTGGACGGAAGTATTCCCGAGGATAATCCATTTGAGGATTCACCGGTTTACAGCTATGGCCACCGAAACCCGCAAGGTCTGGCCTGGCATCCAGAGACTGGCCAGCTATACAGCTCTGAGCATGGACAGACAGCCCATGATGAGATTAATCTTATTCATAAAGGCAAAAATTACGGTTGGCCTGTTATTGAAGGGGATGAAACGAAAGAGGGAATGATTTCTCCGCTTCTTCATAGCGGTGAAGAAACCTGGGCCCCTTCAGGGATGGCTTTCATCACAGAGGGAGAATGGAAGAATCAGCTCCTTGTGGCCAATTTACGAGGAAATCAAATCTTGAAGGTGGAATTAAGTGAAGATGGCAGCAAGGTCGTAAAGACAGATACCTTGTTTAAGGGGAAATACGGCCGTATTCGAAATGTAGCGGAAGCACCAGATGGTTCAATCTATTTTCTCACAAATAATCATGACGGGCGCGGTGTACCGCAGGGCGGCGATGACAAAATCATCCGTTTGATCTCAAAATAGAAAAAGACTAGCAGGGGAGCGGGAGAGAGGCTCCCTTTTCTAATGCGTGAAATTGTTCCATTAATCTAAATTATATTAAAATAATATTAAGAGATTAATGGAGGTGGGGAAGATGCATCGATATGTTCGGGTTTTGTTAGGCTGTATCCTGGCTTTTGTATCTGTTGGGGCATTGGCAGGAGGAATAGGATTAATGGTGAATGGATTAGATATGCCTGAGGAATATTTGGAGCGTATTCCATTCGTGAGCAGTTGGTTTATTCCTGGGCTGCTATTATTTATCTTCAATGGCATAGGCAGCGGATGGGCAGCTTATTGGTGTTTTACTCATAGGGGAAAACAGGCAGCCGCAGCCGGACTCTTGTTTGGGATAGTGCTGACCGTGTGGATTATAGTTCAAGTTATTCTCATTGGTTTTGTCAGTCCATTGCAGCCTATCTATGGTGTCATTGGTCTAATTGAGATTTTCTTAGCCTCAAGTCTCTATAAATGAGTAAGGAGCTAAAACCGATGTGATGATTGCGCTCGTTAATTTGCCCGATGATTTTATGGAATGTATTCATCTGTTCAATTATTGACAATGCGTTACCGAAGATTTTGCTTCCGGAAATGGACCCACTCTTTAAAGATTTATTTATGACCTATTAGAGAAATTGCACAATATTTAGGGTTGGTTTGTCATAATTATTTTTAGCGGCAGATGAAAAGGAGGGATGACGTATGAAGGTAATTGAAATAGAAAATCTGACAAAGAAATACGGAAGGAATACTGCCATTGAGAATGTGAGCTTTCAGGTCGAGGATGGAGAGATTTTCGGGTTTATCGGTCCAAACGGAGCTGGTAAAAGCACGACGATTCGCACCCTGCTCTCTATCATTTACCCGACAAGCGGGAAAGCAAAAATATTTGGGAAGGATTCTATCCGACATGCAGCAGAAATCAAGCAGGATATCGGCTATTTGCCTTCTGAAGTGTTTTATTACGAGAAGATGAAAGTAAAGGATTTATTGGCCTATTCGGCGAGCTTTTACCGGAAGGATTGCCGCAAGAGAATCAAGGAGCTTGCGGAGATTATGCAGCTAGACTTATCAAAGAGAATCGGTGACCTTTCCTTTGGGAACAGAAAGAAGGCAGGGATTATTCAAGCTCTACTGCATGAACCGAAGCTCATCATTTTGGATGAACCGACTGGCGGTTTGGATCCCTTAATGCAGCAAACGTTTTTTCAATTGCTCAAAGAAGAGAATCGGAAAGGGGCGACCATTCTATTATCGTCCCATATATTAAGCGAGGTGGAGCGGCTGTGCAGCCGAGTGGCAATCATTAAAGAAGGCAAGATTGCAGCCGTTGAGCAAATTAAGGAGCTCCAGGAGAAAAAGCATAAGATTATCCGGATTGAATTCAATCAGCCTATTGACGAAAACATGCTGATGATTGCGGGTGTCAATCAATTAACAATAGACGGGAAAACGGCAAACTTCTTGTATAAGGGGGATATCAATTCGTTGATCAAAGTCCTATCAGCATGCGATTTACGCAATATATGGATTGATGAGCCAGATCTTGAGGAAATCTTTCTTCACTATTACCAAAAGGGGAGTGAGAAATCATGAACCTATTTCGGCATGAGCTGTACATGATGAGAAATGGATTGGTTATATGGATTCTGGGCTTACTTGCCTTTTCCACCCTTTTCTTATCCTTTTTTCCGTCATTCTATGATGAGGCGGAGGATTTCAGAAACGTTCTTCAAAGCTATCCGGAGGAAATGCTGCGGGCACTTGATGTGGATATGTCGATGATTACCTCTTATGAAGGCTATTATGCGTATATCTTTATGTTCATTCTGCTTGGCTTCTCCATCCAAGCCATGAATATCGGCATTGGTCTCCTAAATAAAGAAATTAATGGAGGAACGGCTGAATTTCTTCTCAGCAAACCAATTGGACGAAAGATGATTCTGTCCTCTAAGGTTCTGGCAGCCTTGATCTGCCTGCTTGGGACGAATATGGTCTATACAGCAGTGGTCTATTTGATATCTCCATTGCTGGCCGTACAGAAGCCGGATACTGAAGTTCTTCTCTTGTTCTCAGGTGCAGCCCTATGGCTTCAGGTTTTCTTTCTGACATTAGGCCTGCTTTTTTCTATCTTTGCACAAGGCATTAAGTCGCCGGTCATTGTTTCTGTCAGTGTGGTGTTCAGCTTTTATGTACTCAACATGCTCACTTCTCTCACTGAAGTAAAGGGGATGCGGTATGTAACGCCATTTCAATACTTTGATATGGGATTTATCGTCAAGCATACAACCTATGAGTGGAAGTATATAGGGCTGTTAGCCATCCTGATCTGCTGCGCAGTGTGCCTAGTATACCGGACATTTTCCAAGAAGGATATTAAGGTGGCTTAAGGGAGGCGGAAGTCCATGAATATCATTGGCAGAGAATTAAAGTCCAGCATAAGAGGTTTGTTGTTTTGGGGACTTGGCATTATTTTTGTTGTGGCGGATGGAATGATTGAATATAAAGGTTTCCAAAACAGCGGAAATGCAATCGGTTCATTGCTTGATGCGATGCCGGAGTCTGTGCAGATTATCTTTGGTATGGATCATTTAGACATAGGTAATGTCCTTGGCTACTATCTAGTTCTCTTTAACTATCTTCTGATTCTTTGTGCGGTGCATGCCATTATGCTGGGTTCTTCTTTAATTGCGAAGGAGGAACGGGATAAGACAGCGGAATTTTTGCTCGCTAAACCAATCTCTAGAAATAAGATTGTGTTGTATAAGCTGGCAGCTGGAGTTATTCAATTACTGATGATTAATTTAATCGTTTTCGGGGCATCCATTATTGGTATCGTCTCTTATGAAGAGGGGCATACTGGCAGTTTAGTGATGGTGATGCTTGGTTTGTTGATTGTTCAGTCCATTTTCATGGCTGCTGGTTCAGCAATTGCGGCTGTTTGCCGCAACCCAAAGCTCTCAATAGGTCTATCGGCAGGGGTACTGCTAATTCTCTACATGGCTTCCATCCTGATGTCGTTATACGAGAAGCTTAAGTTTCTCCGATATGTAACACCATTTGAATATATAAATACCCATAATCTGATTGAGGGAGAGGGCTTCGCTAGCAGCTTGACAGGTGTCGCATGTACAGTTCTGGCTGTACTTCTGGCCATAACTTTCCGAGAATATAGGAGAAGAGATATGAAGCTGTAGCCAATCTTGAATTCCGTTTGTAATAAAATGGATGGTGAATAACGCCTAGAAAAATAGGTCAAAAGTCTGTATAATGATAAAGCAAAAATCATCGTTATACACTACATTATAGAAAGAAGAATAAAGATGCTTAGACAATATGTTCGAGATTTGCAAAATGAGTTTGCAGGGTATGGAACAGCGAAGCTACGTAAAGATTTGATGGCAGGAATTACGGTGACAGCAGTCGCGCTACCATTGTCTTTAGCATTTGGAGTGAGCAGTGGGGCAGACGCAGCGGCTGGATTAATTACAGCCATACTAGCTGGCCTGATTATTAGCATGCTCTCAGGTGCGTCCTATCAAATTTCAGGACCGACAGGCGCCATGTCCGCGATTTTGATTGCCGTTGTGGCAAAATACGGACTTGAAGGCGTCTTTATTGCTTGTATGCTTGCGGGTATCATTCTTGTTATTGCGGGTGTCCTTAAATTTGGACGCGTTGTATCCATTATTCCTATGCCTGTTATTACAGGCTTTACTTCTGGTATCGCGATTATTATCGCGCTTGGCCAGGTAGATAATTTCTTTGGGGTTGAATCGGCAGGGGAAACAGCGATTCAGAAAGTCATGTCTTATTTTGAGCTTGGATTTCATCCTGATTGGGCAACAGTCGCTATTGGGCTTTTAACCGTGCTTGTCATGATATTCTGGCCGAAGAAATGGAATTCCATCATTCCTTCTTCATTGGCAGCTCTTCTACTTGTTTTAGGGTTGAATATGGTACTGAAATTGCCGGTGGATGTTGTCGGTGATATTCCGAAAACATTATTCCCGGAAAATAGGCTGGCATTTGGAGATCTGTCACTTGCCAAGATGGAGCATCTCCTCTGGCCCGCTATCAGTATCGCGGCTCTCGGTATGATTGAAAGTCTTCTGTGCGGGGCTTCCGCCGGCAGAATGACTGGCGAGAAATTGAACGGTGACAGGGAACTCGTCGCTCAGGGTATTGGGAATATGATTATTCCGTTCTTTGGCGGAGTACCTGCTACGGCAGCCATTGCACGTACAAGTGTGGCAATTAAAGCAGGCATGGCAACCCGCTTGACAGGAATCTTCCATGCAGTCGGCCTTCTGCTTTCAATGTTCCTTCTAAGTCCGATTATGTCTGCTATCCCGATGTCAGCTCTAGCTGGTATCTTGATGGTGACAGCATGGCGCATGAATGAGTGGGAAAGCATCTATTACTTCTTCTCCCGTAAATTCTGGGGGGCCATTATGAAGTTTTCCCTCACATTGGCTGCAACTGTTGTCTTTGATTTGACCGTTGCGATTGTGGTTGGGATTGTTCTTTCAGCCCTTCTATTCGTTATCAACAGTGCAGAGGTAGAAATGAATATCAGCAAGATTGATGATGATAAATTGAAAGAAAAGGGCATCACTATTTGTGAGGAGCACGACCATGTTCGGGTCGTTTATTTGACAGGACCTATTTTCTTTGCGACAGTTCATTCTTTGACAAAGCGTTTGGAAGACCTTCATCAAGGAGTGATGATTCTCTCCATGCGTGGTGTTTCTTCTATTGATACATCGGGTGTCCAAGCAATGCTTGAGTTCTGTGAGGCAAAGAAGCAGGAGGGAATCACGATCGTTTTCAGCGGAGTACAGACAAATGTACTGAAACGTTTTGAAAAAGGCGGCGTGTTGGATGTGGTGGGTCGTGACCATGTCTACTGGAGTACTGACCAAGCATTGCAGTATATGGATATGAATGAATCAAAGGCTGTGTAATGAAATCAAGTAGTGCACTGTGAAGGATCACAGTGCACTTTTTTATGGCCGGGGGTCTGTTTCCAAGATGCTGTATAACAAGGAATCGCGCCAGCCATCCTTGATAAGCAGATTCTCACGCAGCCGTCCCTCACAGGTTAAGCCGGCCTTCTTCATCACCATATAGGAGGCAGTGTTTCGAGGGTCGCACGTGGCATAAATACGATGAAGATTCAGTTTATTGAAGCCAAGGTCAATTAATAACAGGGCAGCCTCCGTGGCAAATCCCTTTCCCCAAAAGGAAGGGTGAAGGCTGTAGCCAATTTCTCCATTGCGGAAGCATAAATCCCGAATATGGATTTCGCCGGCGCCAATCAAGCGATGACCCATTTTCTCGATAATGGCTAAACAATAGCGGCTTCTTGGCTTAAGGGAGGCATCGTGAATATTCTGACGGACAAATCCGCGTGATTCTTCTTCTGTATTTGGACCCCAAGGCTGATAACGACAAACCCGTTCATCGGAGGCATATTGATGAACGGCAGTACAATCCTCCTCCTTGAATTCACGTAAGTAAATGTGTTCTCCATATAATTCGATTGTTATCTCCCTCCTATAAACAGCAGTCCAAATCAAATGCGATTTGGACTGTTTTCTTAAGAAGTGTAGTCAGCGGGATGAATATGGCTGGTTAAGTCTAAAGTTTTACCAAAAATGATGAACGGCTCCTCAGGATCGTCATAGGGAAGGAAGGAATCACTGATGATGGACCATCCTTTAGAGCGATAAAGAGAGATAGCCGGCCAATTATTTGTCTGAGTGGTTAGGACGGCTCGCTTAAAGGGAAGCTTCTTTAGCAGCTGATCATGGAGGCGAGCGCCAAGTCCTTGTTTACGGCAGCTTGGATGTACAGCCAGCTCTACAAATTCAAAGCAATCTCTGAGCCATTCGGTGCTAGTATCTGGTGCCAGGTGGCTCGCCAATAATTCGTGATAATATTGGCCGGAAAGGGAGGAGTAGCCATAGGCATAACCAATAAGCTCTCCGTCCTTTACCACTGTAACTCCTCGAAATCCTTTATAGCCGGTATGACGCTTAATTCTGCTAATATGGCTCTCGCTCCAGTCATTCCACACCATTTGATAAAGGAACGCAACCGATTGCAAAATCGTTTCTTCTCCATTCCATTCAAGGATAATCGCTTTGTCCAAAGCCATTACCTCTTGAAAATGCCGCTGATCTGCCGGCATTCCTCAGCTGTCAGCGCTACTTTCAATGCTTTGATATTATGCAAAACCTGCTCAGGCTGCTTTGCACCAGGAATGACGGCATCAATAGCATCCTGCTTTAAATACCAGGCAAGCACGAGGTGTGCAACCTCTGCGCCCTTGGCATCAGCTATCTCGCGCAGCTTCTCCACCTTAGCCAGATTTTCTTCAAAGGCTTCCCCTTGGAAGAGCGGATTACGGGCCCGTCCATCTGTGATGGGGGAATTCTTCGTGTACTTTCCTGTTAATAGCCCAGAGGCTAACGGGAAATAGGGGACAAAGGAGAGGGAATGTTCATCAGCGTATGGGAGCAGGTCTTCCTCGGCCTGTCTTTTCAAAAGATTGTATTCAGATTGAATGACATCAACATAGCCGTCCTTATTTGCTTCTTTCAATTGTTCTAATGAAAAGTTTGATACACCGATTGCACGGATTTTTCCTTCATCCTTTAATTGCTTCAATGCGCCTACGGCTTCATCCTTAGGTGTATGTTCATCAGGAAAATGGATATAAAACAAGTCGATATAGTCTGTCCGAAGGCGGATGAGGCTGTCTTCAACAGTCTTTCGCAGGAAGGCTGGTGAATTATCGAGGACAATTTTGTCCTCAACAAATTTATGAGCGCCCTTTGTTGCGATTATGAGCTCCTCACGTTTGCCTTTTTCACGTATGACCTCGCCAATTAATTCTTCTGATCGCTCAGGTCCGTATATGTATGCTGTATCAATGAAGTTAATCCCCTGATCGATCGCTGTGCGAACAATTTCCCTGCCTGTTTCCTCATTAAGGTTAGGAAACAGATTATGACCGCCGACAGCATTTGTTCCAAGTCCAATTGGATTGATATACAAATCCGTTTTACCTATACGTACTTTATCAGACATGTCTAATCCTCCTTATGTTCTTATGGTTCAATCATAGCAAACAGGGTGGAGCCGGAGGAAATGATACGGTCTTTTAGAAAGACAAAAAAGCGAAGGGCCCGCGGATTTCTCCATGGGCCCTTCAGCAAAGAGGGGTGGGGGTTTATCTAATGGTTTTGGTCTTGTGCTTGTGTGTTCTAACGTTAGTATATAATAAATGATAACGATTATCAATATCAATAAAGTAAAAATTATATCAATTTTATTACAAATACGAAAATAGGTCATCCTGTCTCTTCAGATTAATGTTCGGTGAATTAAATTCGAGATGAAAGGGTTTTTCTCCATCTGCCGCGCCTGGTGGATAATTGCCCGGTAGAATGAGTTTCATGCCGGTCCGCTCCTATCTCCCTTCCTAAAATGAGACCTGAGAGCACCACTCAAACCGTTCCTCTCTAACCTGCCAATTGTAGAAAAATAAATCCTGCACATGATTTTCTCCTTTCAGAATAAAAGCCTCATTGTATGTTATCCGGTTCATACAATGAGGCTTCATGCAGGCTATTCCCTAACTGCGGCAGCTTCAGCATTTGGTACGTCTTCTGGATTCTTATCTTTTTCCAATCTGGAGGCCCAGTAGGTAGCTATGATAGGGCCGGATATATTATGCCAAACAGCACCAAATGCACTTGGAAGGGCCGTCATCGGGTCAGCAAAGTGAGCCTTGGCGAGTGACACGCCGAGACCGGAATTCTGCATGCCGACCTCTATGCTGATTGCGCGTCTGTCCTGTATGGAAAGCTTCAAAAGTTTTGCAGCAAGATAGCCGAAGAATAAACCAAAGGCGTTATGCAAGAAGACGGCAAGAAAGATTAATAATCCGGCAGAAGCGATATTTTCCCGATTGCCGGCAACAATGGCACTGATGATAATCATAATGGCGAGCACAGAAATAAGCGGAATGATGTTCAAGCTTTTCTCCACGGTTTTCGGCAGAAGCTTGCTTACAACCAGTCCCAGCACAATCGGAATGATAATGACTTGAATGATGGACATAAACATGGCGACGGCGTCAACAGGCATCCACTGTCCAGCAAAAACAAGCAATAAGAATGGTGTCATGATTGGTGCGAGCAAGGTTGAACAGGAAGTCATCGTAATGGACAGCGGGACATTGCCTTTAGCCAAATAAACCATGACATTGGAGGCTGTTCCGCCTGGTACAGAGCCAAGCAGAACAAGACCAGCGGCTAGAGCCGGAGGCAGTTGAAGCAAATAAGCGACTCCAAATGCCGCCAGCGGCATAATCGAAAACTGTGCGATAAGGCCAATGATGACAGGAACCGGATGTGTTAGCACCATCTTAAAATCGGCTGCCTTAAGGGTTAAACCCATTCCGAACATGACAATCCCAAGCAGGATGGTGATGTAGCCTCCAAGGCTTAAGAATGGACTTGGAATTAAATAAGCAACAACGGCCGTTAAAATAACAAGGATGGCAAAATATTTGCCGGCATATGTACTGATCGCTTCAAGTACTTTCATCAGGATAACTCCTTTTAGTATAATTTGTTCGGATTGAGAATATTGTTCGGGTCCAATGCCTTTTTTATGGAACGCATAACCTCTAGTGCAGGACCGTGCTCCTGTGTTATATACTGCCTTTTTCCAATGCCGATTCCATGCTCGCCTGTACTCGTTCCGCCGCGGCTCAAAGAGAAGCGGACGATACGGTCGCTGAATTCCTTCGCTGTTTTTACTTCCTTATGATCATTCACATCAATCATGAGAAGCGCATGGAAATTCCCGTCGCCGACATGACCGACAATTCCTCCAGTCAAGCCCATCTCATTTAGGGTTTCTCGCGTGTAATCGACGGAGGCTGCAAGCTCTGATATTGGGACACATACATCTGTGACCATCAGCTTTTTACCTGGTGCTGAATGGATGTAGGCATAAGCAAGGTTATGACGCGCTTCCCAGATTTGGTTGCGGGAGGCAAGGTCTTCCTTGAATTCAAGCGAGCGGCAGCCCATGTCCTTCAAGATTTCTGTAGCGAATTCGATATCTTGAAGGAGTCCGGCTTGATTGCCATGGAACTCGAGGAACAGCGTTGGCATCTCCTCAAAGGCTGTGCCGCTGTGCCGGTTAAATTGACGCATCGAATCCTGATCGACAAGTTCAACGCGGCCAATCGGAATGCTTGCCTGCGTAAGTGCCGTTACAGCGAGAACTGCATCATGTGTGGAGGAAAACACGGCCCGGCCGGCTACCTCATGCTCAGGGATGCCGAATACACGCAAGGTCAGCTCTGTTATACAGCCAAGCGTTCCCTCTGAGCCGACGAAAAGTCCATTAAGATGAAGGCCGGATGAGGACTTTGCTGCAAGTGTTCCAGTGTGAATGATGCTTCCATCTGCCAGAACCACCTCCATATCCCGGATTTGATCGCGCATCACACCGTATTTGACTGCAGTTGTTCCGCTTGCGTTGGTCGCAGCCATTCCTCCAAGGGTGGCATCTGCCCCGGGGTCAACCGAGAAGAATAAACCATGCTTTCTTAACTCCTTATTCAACTGGGTGCGAGTCACTCCAGGTTGGACTTTGACGATTAAATCCTCAGGTCTTATATCAAGGATTTGACCCATCTCAGTAAAGTCAAGCGATATCCCGCCATCATAAGGAATAGCATGGCCCTCAAGACTCGTTCCACGGCCGAAAGGTACAATAGGGATTTGATGATCATTTGCCCAGGCAAGGATGGCTGAAACCTCAGCAGTTGTATGAGGAAATACTACGGCATCGGGGAGGGCAGGCTCATGATAGGATTCATCCTTACTATGGTTAATAAGGACAGTCTCATTGATGGAGACTTGGTCCTCGCTAACGATTTCTCTTAATTGTTTCACCCATTTATTATCCATTCAATCAATCCCCCTCTTGTTTGTCATATTTGGTTACAAAAGTATTTTATCACAAATAATTCTAATTTTTAGAAAATTTTGCGAATAAATCCGTAGACAAAGGCATGAAAAAAAGCACCTTTTGGTTAGATGCTTTTTTCAGAAAAGACCTACCTGAATGATTGGGTAGAATCTACTAGATTCGTATTCTCATCTGTCTGGATGGATTCTAAATCATCTGCAGGAATCAAGCTGTCATAGAAGGCAGCAAGAGTGGTTGTGAAATAAGGTGCCAGATAAATAGAGACTCCGAATAGTCCAATTAGTCCGACGAGACTGCTTAGGCTTCCGGCAAGCAACAGGACTGGATCATTAGCTGTTGTTCCCACTGGCAGAGCAATCAGCCCAATAAAGATTAATAGTAAGGGAATGAGCACCCATGGCAGGAAGGATAGGAACAAAACGAATAAATTCTTCTTTCGCCCGTCCATCATGCGGCGGCTTTCCGTTATGGATTGAAATACTGTCAATTCCGGTCTGTCACGAAGGATGAAGAAGGTCATGGAATAGGCAAGGCCTTTAATTATTCCAGGCACAATCAGTAAAAGAAACCAAAGGAAGGTGAAGATAAGAACCATTAAGTAGGTCCCGACATTGCGCAGATAATTCTTTGTGAAACCGGAGAATAGGTTGCTTACTCCAGGATTATGATATCGAATAAGTTCAAGGTGAAACCATTGGTACCCAATGCTAAGCGGTCCTCCGATAAAGATCATCAAGAGATAGAATAACCATAGATATTCATTGTCGGGTATCGCCAGTACATTGTTAATGATGAAATAGAGAAAGAATACGCCAATGGCGACTCCCCACATGCCTTTTAAGGCATTTTTGGCGGCTGTTTTGTATGTACTTGTCTTCATTATGCATCTCCTTTTATTATTTATATATATTATCTATAGTATGGTTTAAATAGAAAAATTCGTCAAATAAAGATGAAATATTTGTAATATTCAAATAATCACTTGTGCATCTCTTTAAAACCAGTATAATTGGAAATAATTAACATACCCACCGGTTAGTATGTGAAGGGAGAGAAAGAAATGAATTTTTCCTATTCTAATAAGGTCAAGGAATTAGAACAAAAGCTTACAAGATTTATGGAGGAAAATGTATATCCGAGTGAAACGCTATATGAACAGCAATTAAATCAGCAGGAAACGCGCTTCAGCCGTATTCCGCCAATCATGGAGGAGCTGAAGGAGAAGGCGAAGGCAGAGGGGCTTTGGAATCTATTCCTCCCGGAGAGCGAGCAGGGAGCTGGTCTGACCAATCTTGAGTATGCACCTTTATGCGAGATTATGGGAAGGTCGCTAATCGGGCCTGAGGTTTTCAATTGCAATGCACCTGATACTGGCAATATGGAGGTGCTTGAACGTTATGGCACGCCTGAACAAAAGGAGAGATGGCTGAAGCCGTTGCTTAATGGGGAGATTCGCTCCTGCTTCTCGATGACTGAGCCTGATGTCGCGTCCTCTGATGCCACGAATATTGAGGCAAGTATCATTAGGGACAGGGATGAGTATGTCATTAACGGCCGGAAATGGTGGTCATCTGGAGCCGGTGATCCGCGCTGTGAGATTGCGATTGTGATGGGGAAGACAGACCGAACAGCTGACAGGCATGAGCAGCAGTCGATGATTCTAGTGCCGCTGAATACACCAGGCGTCAAGATTGAACGACTCCTGCCTGTTTTCGGTTATGATCATGCACCGCACGGCCATGCGGAAATCACTTATGACAATGTGAGGGTTCCGCTTGAGAATATGATTTGGGATGAAGGCAAAGGGTTTGCCATTGCACAAGGCAGGCTTGGACCCGGGAGAATCCATCATTGTATGAGATTAATTGGTGCGGCAGAGAGAGCGCTTGAAGTTTTATGTAAGCGCATACACAAGAGAGTTGCTTTTGGGAAGCCGCTTGCTAATCAAGGTGTGATTCAAGAGTGGATTGCAGACAGCCGTATAGAGATTGAACAGGCGCGTCTATTGACGTTGAAGGCAGCCTATATGATGGATACGGTCGGCAATAAGGAAGCCAAGAAGGAGATTGCAATGATTAAGGTCGTGGCGCCGAGTATGGCCCTTCGTGTCATTGACCGCGCCATGCAAGGTCTGGGTGCTGCAGGGGTATCCGAGGATTATCCGCTTGCGGCTCAATGGGCGAACGCACGGACATTGCGCTTGGCGGATGGACCGGATGAGGTGCATCGAGCCCAGCTTGCAAGGCTTGAATTGAAGAAGTACAAGGAGGAGGCTGGAATTAGACGATGAGTATCTTGGAGATGTTTAATCTAAACGGAAAGACAGCAATCATTACAGGCGGTGGGCGAGGTCTCGGTGAGCAGATTGCCAAAGGCTATGCAGAAGCAGGGGCCAATATTGTCCTTTGCTCCCGGAAGGTGGAGGCATGTGAGGAGACAGCGGGCGAGCTGGAAACATTAGGCGTGAAGACACTGGCCATTCAATGTGATGTATCCAATCCTGATGATATTCAAAGGGTCGTGGATGAAACAATCAGCCGTTTCGGCAGGATTGACATTCTTGTTAATAATAGCGGGGCCTCATGGGGTGCCCCTTCATTTGAAATGCCGCTTGATGCATGGAATAAGGTAATCAATGTGAATCTAACTGGTACATTCCTTATGTCCCAGGCAGTTGGAAAGGTGATGGCAGAGCAAGGCGGCGGGAAAATCGTCAATATCGCCTCTGTTGCCGGTCTTGGCGGAACACATCCAGACATGATGGATACAGTCGGCTATAACGCAAGCAAGGGAGCCATTATCACGCTCACGAAGGACCTCGCTGTTAAATGGGGAAGACATCAAATCAATGTTAATGCCATTGCACCTGGATTCTTCCCGACGAAGATGTCTAAGGTCTTGATTGAGCGCGGCAAGGACACCCTCGAATATATGACACCGCTTGGACGTCTTGGAGGAGAGGAGGATTTGAAGGGAGTCGCTTTATTCTTAGCTTCAGAGGCTGCTAGATATGTAACAGGCCAGATCATTGTTGTGGATGGCGGAAAGAGTGCCATGATTTAAAACTATGAAGAGTGGGAGATGAAAAAATGGAACAAAAACCATGGTATAAGCATTATCCCGAAAATATCTCAACAGAAATCAGCATTCCTAATCAGTCACTTCCGGAAATCCTCCAAGAAACTGCAGAAAAGTCCCCAAACAACAACGCCATTTCGTTTTTTGGCAGAAAAATCAAGTATCAGGCTTTATCACAAATGGCGCACGGGTTTGCTTCAGCCCTGCAAAAAAGCGGGGTCAAAAAGGGAGACCGGGTGGCTATTATGCTTCCAAACTGTCCGCAGTATGTAGTTGGCTATTACGGGGCACTGATTGCCGGCGGAATTGTCACCCAGGTCAATCCGATGCTTGTTGCACGTGAGCTTAAACATATACTTGATGATTCGGGAGCAGAAACGATTATTGTACTGGATGCCTTCTATGAAGCAGTCAAAAGTATTCAAGAGAATACAAATCTAAAAACGGTCATCGTTGTCAGTTTGCAGCCGTCTGGGGCAAAATTCGATGACCGGACTTTTGAGGAATTCATGGCTATTGGCACAGAACCTCCTAAGCCTGTAACAATCGTGCCCGAGGAGGATATCGCGGTATTGCAATATACAGGAGGGACAACTGGCCGCTCTAAAGGGGCAATGCTGACCCACCGCAATTTGGTGGCCAATATTTATCAAACAAAGGAATTCTTTAAGACTTCCATTCAGCATGGCAATGAACGCTATTTAACGGTCATCCCTCTATTCCATGTATTTGGCATGACAGCCTGCATGAACGCCTGCATTCAAATGGCAGGGGAGAACATCTTGCTGCCGCGCTTCAATCTTGAGGAGGTTCTCCAGACAATTAAACAGGAGAAGCCGACTATATTTCCGGGTGTACCGACGATGTATGTTGCCATTAATGCACATCCAAAAGCACAGGAATATGGCATTGACAGCATTAAATTATGCAATAGCGGCAGTGCCCCGATGCCGGTGGAGCTGATGAGAAACTTTGAGGACAAGACAGGCTCAAACGTGCTTGAAGGCTATGGGCTTTCAGAGGCTGCTCCAGTGACACACTGCAATCCATCCTTCGCAGTACGAAAGCCGGGTACCGTCGGTATTGGTTTCCCATCCACTGAGTATAAGATTGTTGACCTTGCGACCGGTGAGCAGGAGGTGCCGAGCGGGGAGCTCGGTGAACTGATTGTGAAAGGCCCGCAGGTAATGAAGGGATATTGGAACATGCCAGAGGAGACAAGTGCCACCCTTAGGGACGGCTGGCTCTATACGGGAGATATTGCCAAGGTGGATGAGGATGGCTATTTGTCTATCGTTGACCGGAAGAAGGATTTGATCATAGCGAGCGGATACAATATTTATCCGCGTGATGTAGAAGAGGTGCTGTATGAGCACCCTGCTGTTCAGGAGGCAGTCGTCATCGGGGTTCCAGATGAATATAGAGGGGAAACGGTTAAAGCGATTCTTGTTTTAAAGGACGGCCAAACTGTTGATGAGGCAGAAATCATCGAATACTGTAAACAAAATATGGCCGCTTATCGTGTGCCGACGATGGTTGACTTCCGAGAAGAGCTGCCGAAAACCAATGTCGGTAAAATTCTGCGACGTGCACTTAGAGAGGAAGTCCATACGAAATCTTGAACAAGCCGGGAGCAGGGCAAAGACTCTGAGAAGAAACGGGGGCCATAAATCATGAAAGATAAAATCATCGAAAGCAGTATCCGGCTCTTTGAGAGAAGAGGTTTTGCCGAAACATCTATTCAGGATATCGTCGAAACACTCGGGGTTACGAAAGGAACCTTTTACTATTATTTCTCTAGCAAGGAAGAATTGCTGATGGACATCCATCTTTCCTATATTGATGGATTGATTGCCAGGCAGGAGGAAATCCTTCGGGATTCCTCTGCCGCAGCATCGACTAAGATCCATCGTATTATTTCTCTCTTGATTCATGATATACAATGCCAAGGGCAGAGTGCAAAGGTGTTCTTTCGTGAGATGAAGGCATTGAGTGAGGATAAGCTCAGCCAAATCGTTCCGAAAAGAGATTTATTTCGATTGAATATGGAGCAGGTAGTCAAGGAGGGCATAGAAAACGGAGAGCTTCGTCCGGAATTGGATCCTGCGATTGTGACCTTCGGCATTCTTGGAATGGCGAATTGGTGCTATCAATGGTTTCAACCAGGAGGAAGACTGACGGAAGAGGATGTATCCGAAATGTTTGTGGATATGCTTTTGACCGGAATAGCAGTCAAATGAGGGAGGGACTATGCATGGAGCCGATTAAACAAATATCGGTCATGGGAGCGGGGCAAATGGGCCGGCAAATTGCGATGCTTTGCGCACTCGGAGGCTTTGAGACCATTCTTTATGACCTTGATACGAATCAGCTTTCACAGGCAGAGAAGGCGCTGGAATCACTTATGAAGCAATGGGTGCAGAAAGGGAAAATAGAAGAAGAAGGAGTAAAGCAGGCTTTCAGCAGATTATCCTTCACGAATGATTTTAAGACATCAGCGGAGAGGCCCGACCTTGTCATTGAAGCAGTGGTTGAAAAGCTATCCGTTAAGAAGGAGCTTTTTCAAGCGCTGGAAGAGAGTGTGCCAGCACATACCATCTTTGCGACAAACAGCTCTACCATCGTGAACAGCCTGCTTGCACCGGTTACATCGCGTCCAGATAAATTCGTGAACATGCATTTCTTCTTCCCGCCGTTAGTCATGAATTGTGTGGAGGTTGTCATGAGTGAGCAGACCTCAGAGGAAACAGTACAAGCAGCTATGGAGGTATGCCGGCAGATTAATCGGCGTCCATTCTTGTTACGAAAGGAAATCTCCGGCTTTGTCGCCAACCGGATTCTTGGGGCAATTCATAAGGAGGCTCTTCATCTTTATGAAGAAGGCATTGCAGACTTTAAGGATATCGACCAAATTTGCCGCACGGCGCTCGGTCATCCTATTGGACCTTTTGAGCTGTTAGACCTTTCGGGCAATGATGTCATTTATGATGTGATGCAGCAAAGATACTCGGAGACTGGTGATCCGAATGATCAGCCGAATGCAAGCATTATAGAAAAGGTACAGCAAGGGAAGCTGGGCCGCAAGACAGGAAACGGCTGGTATGAATATGGGGAAGAACAGCGGAAGACGGAAAAGACCGGGGTGAATAAAAGATGAATTCAATGGATGTTACGGTCCGGTTTGCGGAGACGGATGCCTTGGGACATGTAAATAATACAAGTTATTTCATCTATATGGAAGATGCTCGGCTTCATTTACTAAAGGAGCTTGGCTGGAATGCCGCTCATCAAAATTGGTCCTTCGTACTCGTGTCCACTAAATGCGACTTTATCAATCAGGCTTATTTTGACCAGATTCTTCGCATCGATACCTCCATAGAGAAAGTCGGGACAAAGAGCTTTCAGCTTTCACATAATATTTCCTGTGCTCAAACAGGAACCATCATTGCTAAGGGCCATGCTGTTATTGCTTTTTATAACAAAGAGGCAAAGCTGAGTGAGCCAATACCCGAGGATTTGAAGAATAAATTGCTAAAGAATATGAATGCCTAAACGGAGGTGTAAAACATAGATGAAACAAAATCTTTCAAAGGAAACCATACCAGTAAGGGCTGGAGAGGAGCTTAATAGTGGAAGACTTGAGGCGTATTTGAGAACGAAGCTCGAGAGGCTCCCGAGTGGGAACCTTGAGATTGAGCAATTCTCAGCTGGTCATTCTAATTTGACCTATCAATTAAGGATGGGGGAGTGGCAAGCCGTTCTACGGAAACCGCCACTTGGTCCGGTAGCGCCTAAAGCCCATGATATGGAGCGTGAATTCACGATTCTATCTGATTTAAGCCGGGTGTTTGACCCCGCGCCAAAGCCGATGCTTTTCTCCAACGATCTTGAAGTGGTCGGCAGCCCGTTTTTCGTGATGGAGCGGAAACAGGGGTATGTGTTTGATACCGAGATTCCGGAGGGTGTCACGGCCTCAAGGGAATTGTATCAAAACCTTTCAAAGGAAATGGTGAAACGATTAGTCGATCTCCATCAAATCCCGTATGAGAATACGAGACTCGCCGAAATGAGCAAGCCGGATGGATTTATGGAAAGGCAGACGTACGGCTGGATTAAGCGTTATGAAAAAGCGAGGACTCATGAGGTACCGGCAGCAGAGGAGGTAGCTGAGTGGCTTGCTGCCCATATACCAGGAAGAAGCCATGCTGCCATTATTCATTACGACTATAAGCTAAATAATGCGATGTTCACGCATGATGGCGCCCGTATGGCCGGATTATTTGACTGGGAGATGACAACAGTGGGAGATCCATTGGCCGACCTCGGTGTTGCCCTCAGCTATTGGACCGGGCAGGATGATCCGCCATTCCTGCAAAAGGGTCTGGGGAAGGAGTCAATCACGATTCGTGAAGGCTTTTATTCCAGGGATGAATTTCTCCATGAATATGCCAGCTTGAGCGGAAGAGATGTTTCAGACATGAAGTTTTATAAGGTGTTTGCCTACTTTAAGCTAGCAGGCATCTGCCAGCAAATTTACTACCGCTTCCACCGCGGGCAAACAAGGGATGAACGTTTTAGAAATCTTCATGTCTATGTAAAGGGTTTAATAGAGCATGCGGCAATGGTCATGAGGTCATAGTATGGTCAAAATTCAATTGCTGATTCGCAAGGAGGACATTTCGGTTGAAAAAATGGCCGAAGGGGAAAAAATCGCCGTTGTTCTCGATGTGCTGCTCGCAACAACAACTATCGTTTCTGCTTTGAAGGAGGGAGCAAAGGAAGTCATTCCTGTTCAGAATCCTGATGAGGCTGTACGTGAAAGCATGGCGTTCAACACAAGCGAAATGCTTATGGCAGGTGAATTGAACGCTGGCCCGATTGAAGGGTTCATCTATCCCAGTCCTTCAGAAATTAAGAATGAAATTAAGGACAAAACGCTGATACTTTCAACGACCAATGGGACGGTTGCACTTAGAATGGCAGCTGGCTCAAAACGTGTATATATTTCTTCTTTGTTGAATAATGCCATCACCGCAAAACGGATTTTGACCGCATATAAAGAGGAAACCATCATGATTGTGTGCTCGGGAAATTCAGGTGAGCTAAGCTTGGAGGATTTTTATGGAGCAGGCCATTTGATTGCCTGTTTTGGACAGACACAGGAGAAGCTTGAATTAAATGATGCAGCTAAGGCTGCATTGGCATTGTATCAGTATGGTGAGGCAAGTCCGTATGAACGGCTTGCAGGCTCTTATGTTGGGCAGCTGCTTTTGAGGTACGGCTTTCATGAAGATTTGAAATTAGCTTCTTCAGTTGGCGAAGCTGAAATCATCGCCGTACTAAAGAATGGCCGAGTTACGGCAGAACAAATAGGGGAGTTGAAAAATTCGTGAGATTTGCTGAAATGACGGCGGTCGTTACTGGCGGCGGCAGCGGCATTGGCCTGGCAACTGCCATAATTTTGGCCAAGGAAGGCGCAAACGTCATCATTACCGGACGGACAAAGGAAAAGCTAGAGGCCGCGGCAGCAGAAATTAATAAACAGGCAGGAGGAGAAAGGGCAGTCTATTTTGTTGCTGACTCGACCAAGGAAGAGGATATACAGGGTTTAGCCCGTTTCATTGATGATTATTATATGGGTCTTCATATTGTCATTAATAATTCGGGTGGATCTATACAGTCAAAGATTCTCGATACATCTGTTGATGAATGGGATATTGTTCAGGAAATCAATTTGAAAAGTGTCTTTATTGTTTCAAAAGTCCTGGGGAAAATGATGGCGGAAAGTGCGATTACTGGCGGGAATCGAGCGATTGTTAACATTGCGAGCCTATCCGGGCATAAGGCAGCCTCGCATCTGCCTCATTACAGCTCAGCAAAGGCGGCTGTCATCAATTTCACTCATGCCTTAGCCTTGGAGCTGGCCCCATACGGAATCAGGGTGAATTCTGTCTCCCCGGGATTTGCGGAGACGCCTCTGACAGAATGGTCCTTAACCAATGAAAAATTCGTACAATCCATTAAGCGGAATACAGCCCTCGGAAGAGTTGGGACAAGTGAAGAGATTGCTAAGGTAATTGCTTTTGCCGCTTCAAGTGATGCTTCCTATATGACCGGTTCAGACCTTTTAGTAGATGGCGGTTGGATGATTACATAAACAGGAAAAGGGGAATGGTGAATGGAACATTTAGTAAAAGAAATGCATGGTAAAGTATTGGTATTGACTTTGAACAGACCTGATAGCTTAAATGCCTTCAGTCCAAAGATGATTGCTGGGCTGACAAAGGAAATGAAGGAGGCGGGCAAGAATCCGGATGTTCGTGCGATTGTCCTGACAGGCGCCGGGCGGGCGTTCAGCGCTGGAGGGGATGTTAAGTCGATGGGGTCTAATCAACCCGTAGACGTATATGAACATCTCGGCAAAATGAATGAATGCATCCTTGCCATCAAAGCAGTTGAAAAACCTGTTATTGCAGCTGTCCAAGGCTTTGCTGCAGGAGCGGGATTTAATCTTGCTCTTGCTTGTGACTTAATCATTGCCTCAGATGACAGTAAGTTTGCCTTAAGTTTTTCCCAGGTCGGACTGATCTCAGATGGAGGAGGCTCCTACTTTCTTCCGCGTCTAGTGGGTCCTTATTTGGCGAAGCAGTTTTTCTTCTCTGCTGAGCCAATTCCGGCAGAGCGTCTTTACCAGCTCGGTGTTGTCAATAAGATTGTACCGCTCGCAGAGTTAAATGATGAAGTCATGCGATATGCCGGGCTTTTGTCGATTGGACCAAGCCAGGCATATGGACAGATGAAGAAGATGATTGATTATTCGTTTACGGCAACATTGGAGGATGTATTGGAGCGGGAGAGAATGACGCAAATCATGATGGTTGCTACAGAAGACCATCAAGAAGGCATTCAAGCCTTCAAGGAGAAACGGCGCCCACAATTCACGGGGAAATAAAAGGAGGTATTCTAACGGATGAAAGCTGTACAATTTACGGAATATGGCGGACCGGAAGTATTAAAGACTATCGATATTGAAAAGCCAAAGCCAGGACCGTCAGAAGTATTGATTGAAATTCATGCTATTGGTGTTAACTATGCCGATACGGCTAGAAGGGAAGGGCAGTATGTCGTACCGACAAAGCTGCCATTTATCCCAGGGGCTGAAATTGCAGGAGTGGTTGTAGAGGCGGGAGCAGAAGTGACAAATGTCAATATCGGTTCACGCGTCGTAACATTAATTGAGTCCGGGGGCTATGCTGAGTATGCTGTAGTTGATGCCAGGAACGTTCTTGTCATGCTGAAGGAAGAGATTGACTTCAAGCAGGCTGTCTCCTTGCCGCTGCAGGGACTCAGTGCCTATCATATTCTAAAAACGATGGGCTGTCTCTCAAAGGATGAGACCGTGTTAGTTCATGCTGCTGCAGGCGGAGTCGGAACGCTTGCCGTTCAGCTCGCGAAGCTATTTGGCGCTAGAAAGGTGATTGCGACAGCAAGTACCGATGAAAAGCTTGAGCTCGCGAAATCCCTCGGTGCGGATGTGTGCATCAATTATACGAAGGAAGGCTGGCATCAAGAGGTGCTTGATGCCACAGAAGGCAGAGGTGTGGATGTTGCCTTGGAGATGGCTGGGGGAGATGTGTTTAAGAATACGCTGAAATGCTTGGCTCCATTTGGACGAGTCGTCATTTATGGAGTGGCAAGCGGAGAACAGGCCGTCATGCATCCGTCCTCCTTAATGGCGAAAAATCAATCCGTTATTGGCTTCTTCCTTCCGCAGATTATGAGGAAAAGAGAATTATTCGTAAGAAGTGTACGTGAGCTGTTTGAATATTTGGAGGAAGGCAAGCTTCAATTAATCATCGGGGACACGTATCCGCTAGAGGAGGCTGCAAAGGTTCATGAATTAATGCAATCAAGAAAAACCTCCGGAAAAATCATCCTTGAAGTGAATCATTCATAATACCCTTATTGAACTCCCCTGATGAACTGGGGAGTTTTTTCATATTTGCAGGAAGTGCCATTGTCTCCACCCATCGGAAAATTGTACACTAAGAGCACGAAACTATGATGGAGTTGATTATAAACTTGGAATGGAAGAATATCTATCGAGGGCTCTTAATGGGCATAAGTGATTTAATCCCAGGAGTGAGCGGAGGAACCATCGCTTTCATCTTAGGGATTTACGACCGCTTTTTGTTAGCCATCAGCGGTATTTTCAGCAGGGATTGGAGGAGGCATTTGGGTTTTTTGCTTCCCTTGGCACTCGGAATGGGATTTGCCATCCTTGCCTTCAGCCGTGTTATTGATTACTTATTGGAGAACCATTATGAGCCGACACAGTTTTTCTTTTTAGGCCTAATTATTGGAGTGTTTCCGTTTATCGCGAAACAAGCAGATGTGAAGAGTAATTTTGATGTAAAGCATATAGGGGTATTGGTCCTTGTTGGAGGTCTTCTTGCCTCTATGGCCTTTATCCAGACGAATGAAGAAGCCGTAATCAGCTCATTTACAGCTGGGACATATGTAAGATTGTTCTTCTCCGGCTGGCTTGCGAGTATGGCCATGCTCCTTCCAGGAATCAGCGGATCATTTGTTCTTCTATTGATTGGGGCTTATTCGACGATCATATCTGCTTTATCTGACCTGAATCTGCCAGTCATTATGGCGGTTGGCGCCGGGGCAGCCCTTGGGTTTATTCTCAGCAGCAAAGCAATTGCCTACTTGCTTCTTCAATTCCCTCATATGACATTTGCCATCATAATGGGATTGATTGCGGGTTCTGTATTTGTTGTATTCCCTGGACTTCCGAATAGCCCGTTGGCTTTGATTCTGTGCATCATCACATTTGTGTGCGGTTTATTGGTGACTAAATTCTTTACTGCTACAGAGCAGAAGATACCTGGCAAATAATTTTCACTAAAAAATATAAGCTCGAAGAAGGGAGAGAGGACTCTTCCTTCTTCGAGCTTATTTGTTGTGTATTTTTTAGTCAAATCTTGAATCAGAAAGGATGCGGCCAAGCTCTTCCATATGGCCTGTCTCATCAGAGATAAGATCTTCAAGCTTAACGACTAATTCAGTTAAGCCTAGTTCTTCCGCTTGTTTTTTGCGTGTTTCATAACGGTCGATTGTATCCTTTTCCGCTTGGTAGGCTGATTCAAGCATAACCTTTACATCTGTAGTTTGTTTAACTTCAGCTGGTGTGACAGTAGGTGTTCCGCCAAGTGTGGCGATTTTTTCAGATAAGTATAGAGCATGGCCTTGTTCGTCAGAGATTTCTCCTTCGAAGAAAGGCTTTAATGTTTGTCTAAATAAACCGGAAACCATTGCAGCATAATTTGTATACATAATTGATGCTGCATACTCATTTGCTAAATCTTCATTTAATCCATCGATCAATTCTTTTAATTTCTCATCCATTAAAAAGGACCTCCTTCATTAATTCCTCAAAATAAAGATACCCTAATATAAGAGTAATTAAGCATTTATTTGATGACAAAATAATGAAGAATGAATCATTGTTTAAGCCGTTTTGTCTTTTTATAAGTGATATGGAGCAATTTTAGGGAGGATTAAATCTAGTATTAGGATAGAAAAATCATTGGAAAACGAAAGGCTTGCAAGAACAGAAGCCTATCAAAAAAAGCTGATCCGAAAACCCCTTATAGGAGCTTTTGGACCAGCTTTCATGTTTCTTTTTATTATATTAAATTCTTGAAGTTGATACGCTTGTTCAAGGCGTACATGATTGGCATCCCAACGGCCATGACAACGAATTCACCCACTGCAGTCGTTAAATAAGTAATCCAGAATGGGAATCCAAGTACGATGTTTAACTCGATGGCAATCAAGAACATCGTCGCCGTGAAGACAATCGTGTTAACAACCATCCGTGCCCAAATGTTCTTCACAAAGCGGGCAGTCAGAATGGTGAGGGATAAGGCCAAGACAGATTGTCCTACTCCAAAAATAAGGTCATAGACACCTAGAGAGGAGAAGAAGAGGTTTGAGAAGAAGACCCCGATAACAATACCGATAAAATATTTCTTGTTGAATACGACGAGATGGTTGAACATCTCGGAGATTCGAAATTGTACATTGGTGAAGCCAAATGGCTGTATTAGCATAGTGACTGCAATATAAAGAGCAGCCAGCACACCGTTCACCGCAAGTGTTCTGATTTTCATTTATGTTTCTCTCCTTAGTTTTTTATCGTGGGATGGTTACGAACCACGTTTACACCTTGCTTATAATACCTTGTTTTACATGCATTTGTAAATTTGAAATGTTTTTGTGGGATATATTGTCTCTTTGGACAATGGTCTCTTGAGTTGTTACTGCCTCCCTAAAAAAAGGATTAATGAGAGCCTACGGGGGAATAGAAAATGGAGAATCTTAATAAAGGAGGTATTTCGATGTTTCATTATACAAAAGAGGCTGCTATGTCAGTTGAAGAGGCTATTGGCAGACTGGAGGACTCATTAAAAGAAGAGAAATTCGGAATCCTTTGGAGTGTGGAAATGAAAGAGAAGCTGCAGGAAAAAGGGGTGGAGTTTGATGGGAACTTTGTCATACTTGAAATTTGCAATCCCCAGGAAGCTAAGAAAGTGCTAGAGGAAGAGAGTCTTGCCAGTTATTTTCTTCCTTGCAAAATAGTCGTATATGAGGATGATGGTCAAACAAAAATCGGTATGCCTAAACCGACTGCCTTAATCAGTATGCTGGAAAATGACCGACTCAAAGGAGTTGCTGAGGACATCGAGTCACGTTTAGTCAAATGTATCGATCATGCCTGTAAGTAACAATAGATTAGAGCACCTGTTTGAATGAATACGTGGATAGTTGCTGCAGTTTGATGTAAGAAAGTCAGCAGAGGGGCTCATCCTTATGAGCAAGCTATAGAAGGTAAAAAAAGAAGACAAGCCCTATAATGAATGGGTTTGTCTTCTTCTGCTTGTATCTATGAATTAACCTAGGGCAACATCCAAAATCATCATCACGGTAAAGCCTATCATCAGGAATAAGGAGGCAAGGTCAGTATTGCCGTTTTCCTGTGAGCCCGGAATTACCTCTTCTGCTACAACGAAGATCATGGCACCGGCAGCAAAGCTTAGTGCATAAGGCAGAAGCGGCTGAATAAACAGAACCGCAACAGCCCCAATGACAGCGGCAACCGGTTCAACCATCCCAGAAAATTGTCCGTAAAGGAAGCTTTTCTTTCGCGACATTCCATCTCGTCTAAGCGGCATGGAAACCGCCAAACCCTCCGGAAAGTTTTGAATGCCTATCCCGATAGCTAGTGCAATTGCTCCAGTAAGGGATGCAGTTGGCAAGTCGGCAGCCACAGCACCAAAGGCAACACCAACGGCAAGGCCTTCCGGAATATTATGCAAGGTGATGGCTAGAACGAGCAATGTGCTTCGCTTCTTGTTTTCTGGATGAATTCCCTCTGCTTGACCGAGCGGTTTATCCGGATGAAGATGAGGCAGGACTTTATCCAATATCATTAGGAAGAGGCCGCCGCAAAGGAAACCGACCGCAGCAGGGAACCAGGATGGGAGAGGACCTCCTTCTGCCATTTCAAGAGCAGGAGACAGCAGGGACCAGAAACTGGCTGCAATCATGACCCCTCCGGCAAAGCCGAGCATGCTGTCAAGAAACTTCATATTAACATTTTTGGTTGTAAAGACAAGAGCCGCCCCAAGAGCCGTCATGCCCCAAGTGAATAAAGTTGCTAAGAAAGCCTGGAACATGACGGGAAGACTTGTGAACCATTCCAGCATAATATCCCTCCAGAGGAAAGCAGGTTTTGTATCATTCTATATCTTATTAGGGTAAAAGATATTTATTCAATGAAACTAGCCTTCTTTTATGTAGATTATAGGTGTATTTTCCATCGAAAAAAGCCTGAAGTCAAGGACTTCAGGCTTTTATAGCCTACGATTAATGAGCGGGCTGATCTTTTACTGGGAAATGTGGGTTATCATTTTTCTTAAATAGTGTTCTTCTAATCCAAGGGAGGACATAATAGTCTCCGCCAAGTTTACCGGCATTGGCCCCTGCAGCGAGGATGATAAAACCAAGAACAATCATTGCTGGGTTTGTAGAAACTGTACCGCCAAAGACAAACAGGAAGTTCATCAAGAGTCCGGAGAATACGGCGGCTGTTGTTAGTACTCCCAAAAGCAGTCCAAGCCCGACAAAGAATTCGCCCCAAGGAATTAAGATATTGATGATGCCTACATTAGGAAGGGCAAAATTTTCAATGAAAGAATTATACATTGGATAAAGAGCTGTACCGTCCGGGCCTTTGACCGGATTAGCAATGATATTAGTGAGGAAGCCTGAAGCATCGAAAGCACCGCCTCTGATTTTCTCTAATCCATGTATAAACCATTCGTATCCAAGATATAACCGGATGATAAGCAAAAGTCCGGATGCATATTTATTTGTTCTTAACCATTCCATCATGTTCATTCACTCCTAAATGATTTTTGCTGACCTTCTGCCGCGGAATGGAAGATCAGCTATTTGCTATACTTTATTTATACAGCATATCGTTTGTGAATAATTGAGCAATTTGCTTTATTCAAACTTTATCCAAGGTTTTTTGAACATTATTTGGCAAATTTTAAAGTCTATTTACAATAGGAATGAAGGATGCTGAAATACAGGGATGCACATCCTTAAAGGTGATGTATAACACTAACCATCCTTGCGGTTAACCTTCTCTTTTGAAGGCTTCCTATCAGGAATTAAAGAAGGGTAAGCCCTGATTATTTTTTGCTGCAGGGGACTTAATTGCAGAAGAATCTCCTCAAATTGCCGGTCTAAGTCGGTCATATCCTGCTTACATTCTTCATTGACCTCCTCCAAAAACTCTTCTTGATGAATATCTAACTCAATAAGACCATGAATGAGTTCATTCCGTGCAGTTTGGACTTGAGTTCTTGTTGTATCAATCATTTCCAGGTTACTAATATCCTCATTCAGTTTCTTGAATCCTTTTTGAATCAGATAGACAAAGACAATATAAAAAAGACTATAAATGAATAAGATTGAACATGAAAAGGGCATATCTGTGATGACATCTTTCACTCGAGGATAAACCTGCTCAGATAGAATAAGGAAACTGATTGTCCACATTAGAATCCCAAGCAATAGAATGCGTGAATTTTCCGCTGGTAAATTCGGTATCATATGAGATCGGACGAGGCGTTTAAAGGCTTCTAACAAAAGCAATGCTGAGACAATTACAGTCGATTCAACGGGCAAGGAAATTGGCTTGAAGATCAAAAATAGACAAAGAGCTAATCCATATAACGGACTAAAGAGAATGGCAGGGAGCAAGGCTGCCATGAAGGTTTTATGGTTCATTAGTTTAAACATAAATTCAATTGAAAAGCCTATTAGGCTGCACATGATGAATAGATTTGGGATGGCTAGCGCATCTTTCAGGATCATAGCTCTCCTCCTTTACAAGAAGCTTACCTTATTATTATATTAAAATAATTAAAAGAAGAAAAAAATAAGTCTCCTTCTTTCTTTGATGGTCAAACAGTTTTGAAAAAAACGGAGATAGAGTAAAATAAACTCTATAAAAGAGATTATCGATGGAAAATAGAGGAACAATAAAGAGGAGTTAAAGGAGGAGAGCGCTAAAATGAGTTTACAAGCACAAATAATTGAAGCGTTAAACGTGAAGCCAACCATCAATCCTAAAGAAGAAATTGAAAAAAGAGTGCAATTCCTGAAGGATTATTTAATGAAAACAGGTGCAAAAGGGTTCGTTCTCGGTATAAGCGGAGGGCAGGACTCCACGCTTGCGGGGCGCTTAGCTCAAATGGCCGTTGAATCCTTGCGTGAAGAAGGAACTGAAGCGACATTTGTTGCGGTACGGCTCCCTTATGGCGTTCAGCATGATGAGGATGATGCGCAAGCCGCCATACAATTCATAAAGCCAGATGAAGCATTGACTTTTAATGTCAAGCCAGCCGTTGATGCTGTAGCAGCCCAATATGAGGAGGCAGCATCAGAGCCTCTTACTGATTTCAATAAAGGGAATGCGAAGGCAAGACTTCGCATGATTGCACAATATGCTGTCGGCGGCCAGCGAGGATTGCTTGTCATTGGAACAGACCATGCAGCAGAAGCGGTAACCGGCTTCTTCACGAAATACGGAGACGGCGGTGCCGATTTGCTCCCATTAACCGGTCTATCAAAGAGACAGGGCAAGGAGCTGTTAAAGGAGCTTGGGGCTGAGGAGCGACTTTATCTTAAGGTACCAACGGCCGATTTGCTTGATCATAAGCCTCAGCAGGCAGATGAAACAGAGCTTGGAATCTCCTATGATACGATTGATGATTATTTGGAGGGAAAACAAGTCAGTTTAGAGGCTGCGAGAAAGATTGAAAATCAATATTTAAAAACGGAGCATAAGCGTCAATTACCAACATCCATGTTCGATAATTGGTGGAAATAATGTTTGTAAAATCAAGCCTGCAGTCTTTTGCCTGCAGGCTTGATTTCATTGGTGGCAGCCAGGTGAATAAAATCACTATCTCTTCCCTTTACAATATATTAAAATAATAATAATCTTAACGTTTTGGGTGGAATGATTGAGGGAAAAGGAAAAGGTAATCCAATTTTTATTGCAAATGTGACAAAAACACATGATAAACTGTAAATATGTATTCAACTTGTTACTAAATGGAAATCGTATTGCAATCCAGATTTATTAAACTATATTAGTTACATGCTTAAGAGTGAATGTACAATGTCATATAGAACTAAGGAGGGGTCGTATGAGTAATGAGAATATGTTAATTGAGAAATCTTATTATAAGACCTTTATAGATAAAGACAGTACAGTAAATCCAGTACTTGTCATAAGTGAATATGTCCTGCAGGAACAGGACCAGGATATTCCGGAGCTATCCAATCTCCGCTTTGCTCAAGGGGAGTTGTATTACCTTTACAAAGACTACGAAACGGCGATATTTAAATGGGAACAGGTGACAAATGAGCTCGAACCATGGGCAAAGAAAAATATGGCAGATGCCTATTTCGCCGTAGAGCTATATTCCACAGCGGAAGAGATGTATAAATCTATCCAATCGGATTCAATCATATTAAATACCGAGGTGGGTTTACAATTATTTACCCTTTACATAAAAACACAAAAGCTAAGCTCGGCCGATCAAACCATTAAGAAGGTTGTTCGATTGAATCCTGATGATGACCAAGTGACTTCTTTAGCCCGGAATTTCTTTGAAGAGCAAATGGATTGGGGCAGCGCAGTTGAGCTGGCTATCAATGAAGCAATGAGAACAGAATCTATTGATTGGTACAATATCCTTCAATCTTATATTGAAGATGGAGTAACAAAGAATCTGGATCCGGCTTACTTCTATCCGGCGCTGCATAAGCTTTATGACATCAATGATAAGCGTTTTGAAGGCCTCGCTGCTGCCCTATGGCACAGCTATGAAGGTGAAGCTTCTTATATGACGTGGATTCAAGGCTTCAATGACCTGCTGCAGGATCTTGAAATCTCTGAGAAGAGCTCCTACCCAGCTCTATCTGCCTTGTTCAAGGATGCTTATTTTGACCTAATTAATGGAGAGAGATCGGTTAAGTCATTAAAAGCTGTTGTTCCAAGTCTTCTTCGGAATTGGGTGCGCCTGACAGACAGGAATCAAGCCTTGCTGGCTTCTTCAAGCGTTCTTGCTTGGAATGATCACTTCCCGTCTACATTAAGTGGTGAAGATGTCGGAATAGCAGAGCATATCCTCTCAGGACTCACCTATGACCGAGATGGACTGGAGGATGGCATCCGCCTCTTTGAAACCATTGACAAATGGGCAATGGAGAATGATTTAGCTGTCAGTGAAAGACATAAATGGATCATGGATGAGATGCTCGACTTAAATGTGCAGCGTTTGATGATTGCCGGGACTAGCGGCAATGGAAAATCTGCTTTGATTCACTCCATTCTTGGAGAGGATTCATTTGACCTGCCGACTGCGGCAGCTGTGATGTATAAGTATGGTGAAGAGGAGAATGTAAGCGAGGTTACCGATTCATCCATCATTCATCTGAATGATGATGAAGTTGAAGAACGTATTACATCACGCGAATGGATGGGCGGTCCTCCGCGCATCATTGATTACAGACTGCCAAGCGCCTTCTTAAAGGATAACGGCATTGCGATTATTGACACACCAGGGTTCAGTATTGCCAATAGTAAGACTCAGGAGGTGCGCCGCTACTTGCATATGGCAGACAGTCTTCTCTTTGTTCTTGATGTGAATGATCCTTTCAGTCATAGGGAAAGAGATATTGTCCTCATGATTCAGGAGCAGGCGCCAGATTTGCCAATTCACTTCTTGCTGAATAAGATGGACCTTGTCCATAACGACCAAGAAGCTATTCGCATTGTGGATGAGGCTTGGAAGAAAATTAATCCATACTTGCCGAATGCGAAGATTTTTGCTCATTCCGCTCACTATAAGGGTGCAAGCCAGTTGAGGGATTTCACGGAATTCCTTCAGGCCAATCTTGTTCAGCCATACAAGGAAAGCCAGCGTACGATGAGGCTTCTTCATTATGTTCGTGAGACAATCTCCTCCTTGCTTGACCAAAGACTTGAGCGAGAAGAGGAATTGGTTGATTCCATACACAAGAATGAGGATCTCTTGTCTAAGCTGAAAGCAGCCTTGAATCAATTGGATGACTTAGAGAAAGAAAAGGCAGTGCTGCTTCGTCAATCGTTCAAGAAACGTAAGGAAGAAATCCGAAATGATGTGGTCGGTGCCATTCCAAAAATTCTTCAAGCGAGCAAGGACTTGCTAGCTGAAGATAGTGATTACCGGAAGATTCACATCGAACTGAATGAAAAGATGAATGTACGCGTGCAGGAGTATCTTGAAACGACCATCCTTCCAAAATACTTCTATTCCATGCAGGAATGGATTCGGGAAGCGGATGCTGAATTCAAGGAAAGTCAAAGCTTCCTGACTGAAATGGCAGATGGATTTAATGCCATCTATCAGGATGAACGCGTCAATATGGACTGTGATTTCCGTGTGCTGGATGACTGGCGCCGAGACTCAAACCGAATGACAAGCGGTGTTCAAATGGATTCTGTCAATATCCTGCTTCGCCACACACCTCAGCAATTATTGCTGAAGAGTGCGGGAGTGCTATTCGGTTCAATTGCGAACAAGAATTTGATGTACAATAAATACACAAGCTTAATTGAAACACAGGATTATACAGAAGTGGCAGAGGTCATTGCAGATAAATTCCTGCTTCAATTCGAGATGTTCGAGAAATCAATTACAAGAGATGTAGCTATGTTCTTCAGCAATCCGAAGGAAATGATGAATACATTGATTGCTGATACGAATAGCTTGATAGAGAAATATAATCGCCAGCTGGAGAAAATGCGTGCGAAACCAGAAATGTACCGAGATCCATTGAAACTATTCGAATTGCGCTTGCGCCAATATGAATGGATGGTCTTCGCCGATAGGGAATACCAGACGGTTTCTTAAAACGAAAAGTAAAGAGAAGGGGAGCTATTCCTAAGTGCGAAAAAGGCGGAAAACCATGTGGTTTTCCGCCTTTTTTTGCTGCTTCCAGGTCTTGAGCTTGGCTGCAAAGCCCAAGACCTGGAAGGCAAGCTCTCTTATTGTTCGAATGTATTGCTGCGAAGCTTAAAGAAGCGAATGAAGTTATTAATGATGACCTTTAATACAGAATAAGTCGGAATGGCAATTAAGATGCCGACAAACCCATAGAGAGAACCAGCAACAAGTAAGAGAAAAATGACGGTTAACGGATGGATGTCGAGTCGTTTCCCCATTACCTGCGGAGTGATTAAGTGTCCCTCAATTTGTTGAACAATGACCATAAGAATCAACACCTTAATAGCCATAAATGGACTGATTAGGAAGCTGCTGATCAAGGCAGGTATGATACCTATGAACGGCCCAAGAAACGGGATGACTGTCAGCAGTGTGGCAAAGATCGCGAAGACGAGTGCATTTTCTAAGCCGATGATTAAGTATCCGATATACATCATCGCTCCATCGGCGACAGCAATGATAAATTGACCAACGATATAGGTCGATAATGTCTTGTCTACTTCTGCCAGAATTCTTGCACCTTCTGCGTGGACTGACTGGGGAATATGGCGAAGGAGATACGGCTTCAATTTATGCCCATCCTTCAGGAAGTAAAAGACGATAAATGGAACGATGACAATAACGGTTAACACACTCGTAATGGTTGAAAAAATCGTAATCGCATTCGTAGAAATCTTTTGTGGAAACGCCTCCAAATAGTCTCCTGCATAATCCTTGATTTTGTCCACTGACAGGAAATCAGGTGAGCGGTCTTCTATAATACTTTTGGAGGTTTCAGCAATCGATTCGGCTCGTTCTGGTACGACATCCATAAGGTGAGATACTTGTGAAATAATCTTGGGTCCAGTTGTTTTTAGAGCGAGATAGCCTAGTCCCCCAATTAGCAGATAGATTAAGAGGATGCTGATGGCTATCGGCATGTAGCGGCTAAGCAATTGGACGACTGGCCTAAGGATGTAATAAAGCAGTCCCGCTATTAAAATGGGAAAGAATAGCGTGATAATGAATTTCTGAAAAGGCCATATGAAGTAATCAATTTTTCCGAATAAAAAAATGATGATAAGAATAAGTATTAAACCACTCGCATATTTAAAAAAAGGCTTGTTCACCCACATAAATGCTCCCCCTATATCTAGCAAATCAATGTATAAGCATCTATACCCTAATTTAACCAATTCGTACCCTTTAGGAATAGAAGATATTTTTTCTCTATTACTTTAATAGAGAAAAGCTAATTTTCAATTGCATAAATTTCCAACGAAGATTATAATAAATTTCATAGAATTTTGAAAATTTAAAAAATATATTTGAATAACGAAGGGGAGATTTCATGAAAAAGAGATTTATTATGGCATCGGTACTGGCCAGTGCTATGCTCGTCCTTGCCGCTTGCGGCACCAGTGAGGAAAAAACCTCTGGAAGCGGTAAAGGAGACGACGGAGATAAGACTTACAGGGTCGTAACAGATGCCAATTATTCGCCTTTTGAATTTCAAGAGGGCGGTAAGATTGTCGGCTTTGATGTGGATGTAGTTAAGGCAGTTGCCAAAGAAGCTGGAATCAAGGTGGAAATTGAAAATGTCGGCTGGGATCCCCTGTTCGTAGAAGTTAAGAATAAAACAGCAGATTTCGGCATGTCAGCAATCTCAATTAACGATGAACGAAAAGCAACCTATGACTTCTCTGTTCCCTACTTCCTGTCAACAAATAAGATTCTTGTGCCTGAAGGAAGCGATATCAAGTCAGCAGATGACTTGAAAGGGAAGAAGGTTGCTGTACAAACGGGTACAACGGGACATTTGGCAGTAGAGAAGATTGTTGGAAAGAAAAATGAAGACATCAGAAAATTTGAAACGACGGTATTGGCCATTATGGAAATGAAGCAAAATGGTGCTGCTGCAGTTGTCGCGGATAACGGGGTTGTTGAGGAGTATGCGAAGAATAATCCTAAGGATAAATTTGTGGTAGTAGCGGATGAGGACGCATTTGAGAATGAATACTACGGCTTGATGTTTCCAAAAGACAGCGAGCTGAAGGACAAGGTTAATGATGCATTAAAGACCATCATTGATAATGGGACCTATACGGAGATCTACAAGGAATGGTTCGGAATTGAGCCGGATGTTGAGACGTTAAAAGAGCAACAGTAACGTAATTGATGGAGTTGCGTAACATCGGGAATTTAAGGCCATGTTACGCAATTTTTAGTCTAAGGAGGATGAGGCATTGGACTTCAGATGGGATATTATTCAGGAATATTTGCCCTTTCTGCTAAAAGGGACTTTATATACAATCGGCCTTTCCATTGCAGGGATTTTAATTGGAACGGTCCTTGGTTTATTAATAGGGCTTGGAAAGATAACGAAAAGCAAGCTATTGTCGATACCGCTTAATTGTTATATTGGTTTCTTTCGCGGCACCCCGTTATTTGTCCAACTTCTATTAATCCATTTTGGGGTTGTTCCAGCTATAACCGGTGAGACAAATGTCATTTTGGCAACCATACTTGCTTTATCATTGAATTCAGCTGCCTATATTGCGGAGATTTTCCGGGCAGGGATTCAATCCATTGATACAGGTCAAATGGAGGGGGCACGCTCACTCGGAATGTCGAGCGGGCAAGCGATGCGCTATGTTATTTTGCCACAGGCGTTTAAACGCATGATTCCGCCTTTAGGTAATGAATTTGTTGTCCTTATAAAGGAATCTTCCATAGCGGCCGTTATTGCGGCCCCTGAGCTTACCTATTGGGGAAGGGCGATGGCAAGCCAGTACTTCCGCGTCTGGGAGCCATATCTTGCCTCAGCTTTTATCTATCTCATTCTTACGCTTTCTTTGAGCTATCTGTTAAACAAAATGGAAAGAAGGCTTGATACGAAATGATTGTCGTCGAGAATTTGAAAAAATCATTCGGAGATAACGAGGTTTTAAAGGATATCAGCATAACTATCAAACAAAAAGAGGTCGTAGTGGTAATCGGTCCGTCCGGGTCCGGGAAGTCCACTTTCCTGCGGTGCTTGAATCTACTTGAGGCCATCTCAGGCGGGCATGTTCGTATTAATGGGATAGACCTCGCTGATAAGAAAATAGACATCAATAAGGTCCGTCAAAAGACAGGCATGGTTTTTCAGCACTTTAATCTTTTTCCTCATAAAACCGTTCTTGAGAACTTGATGCTTGCCCCGACAAAGGTCAAAAAGGTATCAGCAGAGCAAGCGAAGGAAAAGGCACTGGAATTACTCAAGAAGGTCGGTCTATCAGAAAAAGCAAATGCCTATCCTGATTCTTTGTCAGGAGGACAGAAGCAGAGGGTTGCCATCGCCCGTGCTTTAGCGATGGAGCCGGAAATCATGCTGTTTGATGAGCCGACATCTGCACTGGATCCAGAGATGGTTGGTGAGGTGCTTGAGGTCATGAAGCAATTGGCAAGCGAGGGGATGACGATGGTCGTTGTCACACATGAGATGGGGTTTGCAAAGGAAGTAGGAGACCGCGTTATATTCATGGATGAAGGATATATCGTGGAGCAAAATGAACCGAAGGAACTTTTCGCAAATCCGCAGCATGAAAGGACGAAACTGTTCTTAAGCAAGGTGCTCTAAGGAGGAATAAAGAGGGAGATTGGCGTGGCCATCTCCCTTTTCTTATTTTTCCAGTAAATCTTTGCCGCGTGTCAATTTCTCAAATTGCTCCATTTCAGCAGGGGTATCTTCTGTGTCCTTTACATGATAAGGATTCTTGCTCATTCCGTGTCCGGGATAAAAATTGCTGACGGCAACCCCCATATTATAGGCTTTAGGGTCATTGATGATATTTTCGTGATTAGCATCGGGATTGATCTCTGGGTTGGTATGAGTATTGTCGCTTCTTCTTGGCATGTTCCCATCCTCCTCTTGATTTTGCTATTTACTATTCCATTTCAATGATTATTTATTCAAATGAATAGAGGAATTGGGCAAACACGACAGTAGCATAATAAGTAAAGGAGAATTATTTTGAGGTTGATAGTAGAATCCCGTCTCTCAACATTCCAGGCGGTGTTTACTTCTGCGGGATTAGCGGACAGGGAAGACCTAGCAGCTGCCATGAAGAACGAGAGAAGGTTCCCCGACCACCCCTTTGGTTTCACCAGCCTGCCACGTAAATCAATACTAAAGAATAACAGAGCCTTTGTATTATTAGTACCTTATGGTATTTTTAATATATAGATTATAGCGCTTATGGGTTGGAGAGGATTGTCCTATGGAAATGATTGATTCGATCTTTTGGATACTATTGATTGTCATCAATTTAATATTTGCGATTACAATCACCTTCTTGGAGCGCCGTAATGTGAGCGCTTCTTGGGCATGGCTGATGGTATTGACGTTTATCCCAATCGGCGGCTTCATCCTCTATATCATTCTTGGCCAGAATTTGAGCAAGAGGAGAATCTTTACATGGGATAAGAGAGGGTATGAGGCGATTGAGCGCGGGATACATCAGCAAAAACACCATTTGCGTGATGGGGTTGCTCCCTTTAATACATATTTAACACAGAAGTATAAAGACTTAATTATGATGAATATGACAACAGATCATTCTCTTTATACGCGGAATAATGAACTTGAAATCTTCACTGATGGGAAGGACAAATTTGATTCATTATTTAAAGACATTGCCGCTGCAAAGAAGAATATTCATGTTCTCTACTACATTATCCAAAATGATGTCTACGGCAACCGTCTGCTTGAGGCATTGACGGAGAAGGCGAAGGAGGGAGTTGAAGTTCGGCTCCTGTATGATGATGCCGGTTCGAGAAGAATATCAAAAAAACGAGTTAAAAAGCTTATTGAGGCAGGAGGCAGTGCCTATGCTTTCTTCCCCGGGAAATTATCTATCATAAA
Source organism: Pradoshia sp. (assembly GCF_051873915.1). Classification (NCBI taxonomy): domain Bacteria; kingdom Bacillati; phylum Bacillota; class Bacilli; order Caryophanales; family Bacillaceae; genus Pradoshia; species Pradoshia sp. Next base: position 40,788 of record NZ_JBJEFJ010000179.1, on the reverse strand, counting down.
TTTGCGCATTAACTTCCGTAATCACCGGAAGATTGTCGTTATTGATAAAGAAGTAGGTTATATCGGGGGATTTAATGTCGGAGAAGAGTATTTAGGGTTAAACCCTCGCTTTGGCTATTGGCGTGACACTCATCTTCGTATTAAAGGAAATGCCGTGAATGACCTGCAGGTTCGTTTCCTTTTGGACTGGGCGCAAGCTTCAGGTGAGAAAATGGAATGGACCGATGATTATTTCTTATATACAGATGAGAGGAAGGATGAGGGGGTCGGTTTGCAAATCGTGACCTCTGGACCGGATTCTTCATGGGAACAGATAAAGAACAGCTATATTCGAATGATTTTGGATGCGAAGGAGTATGTGTATATTCAAACGCCGTACTTCATTCCGGACGATAGTGTCCTTGATGCCATACGTATTGCTTCTGTATCGGGCGTTGATGTCAGGGTTATGATTCCTGATAAGCCCGACCACTTGTTTGTTTATTGGGCTACCTATTCATATGTCGGGGAAGTGCTGAAGGCTGGAGCAAAGGTTTATCTTTATGGGAATGGATTCCTGCATGCCAAGACGATGGTTATTGATGATTGCCTCGCGACAGTGGGAACGGCCAATATCGATGTGCGCAGCTTCAGGCTGAATTTTGAAGTGAATGCGATTATCTATCATGAGAATTCTGCTGTTAATTTGCGGAATACATTTGAGGAGGACTTGATGGAGAGTATCGAATTGACGCCTGAGGTATACAATAATCGTACACTTTATATTCGATTTAAAGAATCCATCTCCCGTTTATTGTCCCCTGTATTGTAATATCTGATAGAAAGAGGAAAGACGCTGACGCAAGTTAGTGTCTTTTTGTCTGTCATATAAAGTATAATGGAAAGTAATACTGTATTGTTATGACAATGTGACCATTTAAATAAAGCAGGTATTATTCGACAAATGAGAGAGGGTGGTTGGATGAGCGAAGATGAAAAAAAAGTGAGCCGAATGAGTTTTTCCAAACGGCTGACTGTTGGCTTCGGGCTAATGCTGGCAATAAGTATTATCGTGCTTAGTATCATAGCTGGCCGTTTGAACAGCTCACGTGAAGATATGCTTGAAATCGTAAATGATCGCTATCAGAAAGTCAGCTATACGAATGATATTCAGAAGAACTTTTTGGGTATGCAGGCATCTTTAGCTTTAGCTGAATCACAGACGGATGCAGAGAAGGTCAATCAAACTCTTGATCAGATTAATCAATATCATATTATGATAGAAGACCGATATTCTAAGCTCCAATCAATGGCGAACACCGAAAAAGGGGAAGAACTGCTGGCTGAGTTTAAGGCCATGTATGATATTTACACCCAGAACGAAAGCCAGGTTCTCACTGAGATGGGAAGAGGTTCAACAAATGATTATAATGGACTGATGAGGAGTCTCGCAGATTCTGGGGAAAATTTAGTTCCCGTAATCACGGAATTTATTACTTTCCAAGAAGACTTGATGGATGATGCGCTTTTACGTGCTCAGGAAAAATATGATCAAATGGAGATAATTGTCGGAATGGCAATTATTCTATCCTTATTATTAACAAGTCTTATTGCCTACTGGGTTATTCGTTCGACAACGAAAGAGCTGAATGAAATCACTGATGTCATCAGCAAGGTCGATTTACGCGATACAACGTCCATGCCGAGACTGAGAGTTAGAACGGAAGATGAAATTGGCCGTATTGCGATAGCGTTTAATAATATGTCTGCTTCACTTGAGAGCTATTCCCGCAATGAAAAAGAATATACGAAGAAGATTACTGACCAGAACTGGATTCAGACACAGCTAGCTGAGGTAGCAGAGATGAATCAAGGCATCTTTCAGGTTAATGAATTGGCCGATCGTTTAGTATCCAAGCTAACACCAATGCTTGGTGCATCCATTGGAGCTGTCTATTTGAAGCAAAAAGACAATGATGAGCCAATCTTCCGCCGGGTCGCTTCCTATGGAAATGGCGGCAGGGAGCAATTTAAGATGGGAGAGGGAATTGTTGGACAGGCAGCCATTGATAAAAAGGTTGTCCTCATTGAGGATGTACCTGAGAATTATCAGCTGATCAAGACAGGACTTGGTGATGTACGCCCCAAAGCCATCTTAATTGCCCCAGTTCTATATGAAAGAGATACGATTGCCGTATTGGAATTTGCCAGTATGAAGGGCTTTAGTGAGCTTGAATATCAAGCCTTAATCCAAATGGTTGAAACATTGGGCATGGCCATTCACAGTGTACTGAGCCGTATGGAGATTGAAAGATTACTAAGTGATTCTCAGGCTATGACAGAGGAGCTCCAAGTGCAAGCAGAGGAGCTGCAGTCTCAATCAGAGGAATTACAAATGCAATCAGAGGAACTGCGCATGATCAACGAGCAGCTTGAAGAACGCAGCCAGGAGGCTGAACAAAAATCAAGAGAGCTGGAATTCTCGAAAGAAGAACTTGAGGCGAAGAACGAACAGCTTCTGCAAAGCTCGAAATATAAATCTGAGTTTCTCGCTAATATGTCTCATGAGCTTCGTACCCCGCTGAACAGCATCTTGATTCTATCTGAAATGCTTTCAGAGAAACAGAATGGTGAGTATACAGAGGAAGAAAGAGAGTTTGCAAAGGTTATTTATACATCAGGCAATGATTTGATGTTATTGATTAATGATATTCTCGATCTCTCCAAGATAGAGGCCGGAAAGCTTGAAGTCTTCTTCAATGAAGCTAATATCCGCGAGATTGTCGAAACACTTGAAAGATCATTCCTGCCGATGGCTGAGCAGAAGGGGCTTACCTTTAATGTGGAAATTGAGCAGGACCTCCCTTCTATTTTCTATACAGATGAACAGCGAATGCAGCAAATCATCAAAAATTTACTTTCCAATGCTGTTAAATTTACCGATAAGGGTGCCGTTACATTAAAGCTTGAAAAGGTGAAAAATACGAAGGAAAAAGAAGCACTGAATCAAAATGTCCAATCTGATTTCTGGATGAAAATCGTTGTGTCTGATACTGGACTCGGCATTGCTTCAGAAAAGCAGGAATTAATCTTCGAGGCATTCCAACAGGCAGACGGTGCTACAGCCCGCAAATATGGCGGAACAGGACTTGGATTATCCATTTGCCGCGAGTTTGCGAAATTGCTGGGCGGATTTATTACGCTTGAGAGCAGGGAGCATGAGGGCAGCGTGTTTACTGTGTATTTGCCGAATCTTCCAGAGGGTATGCAAAAAGACCAAACGAACGATATGATCCATTTGCCAATACCAAATGAAGTGTTAGAGCAAGTGGCCGTTCATAAGGAAGAGACGGACGAGATAGCTGCAGCAGCTGCTGAGATTGAAGCGGAAGAAGAGCTTCTAGATGTCTTTAAGGGCAAACGAGTCCTTATCACGGATGATGACCACCGCAATATTTTTGCCCTTAAGAATGCGTTAGAAAGCAAAGGGGTGGAAATAGTCGTTGCTGAGAATGGGATCGAATGCTTGAATTTGCTGCAAGTGGAAAAAGAGCTGGATATGATTCTGATGGATATTATGATGCCGGAGCTTGATGGCTATGAAACCATGCGTCATATTCGATCCAATCCTGAATTTATATCTATCCCAATCATTGCATTGACTGCTAAGGCGATGAAAGGCGACCGTGAGAAATGTCTTGAAGCCGGAGCGACGGATTATATTAGCAAACCAATTAATTTGGAACAATTATTCTCCGTGATGCGTGTTTGGCTGACGAAGTAGGTGAAGGGAGTTGCAGGGGCTAGTGGGCTATCGGAGAACGCCGACCTCAGAAGAAGAACTAGTAGATTTAGAAATTGATTTATTATTAGAAGCCATCTATAGAATGACTGGTTATGATTTCCGTGAATATATGCGTTCATCCATTAAACGAAGGATTGAAAACCGCCTGAATCGGGACCGTTTATCAACCGTATCTGATTTATTGAAGAAGGTCATTCATGAGGATGGATATGTAACGAACCTTCTTAATGATTTTTCGATTAATGTGACTGATATGTTCCGAGATCCAGAATTCTTCTACACCTTCCGGAAGAAGATTGTTCCAAAGATCAAGGACCTTCCGGAGATTAGAATCTGGCATGCAGGCTGTTCGACAGGAGAAGAGGTCTATTCAATGGCCATCCTCTTAAAGGAGGAGGGGCTTTTGGACAAGGCTAAGATCTATGCGACCGATATGAATGAGAAGGTAATTGCGAAGGCAAGACAAGGAGCATTCTCGTTGAAAAGGATGCAGGCCTATACGAAGAATTACTTGCAGGCAGGAGGAAAAGCTGCATTCTCTGAATACTATAATACGGATTTTCAATATGCTCATTTCCATCCATACTTGTCGAAGAATATCGTTTTTGCTCAGCATAACCTTGTAACTGATGGGTCATTTAATGAGTTTCATGTGATTATTTGCCGGAATGTCATTATTTATTTCAATATGGAACTGCAGGAGAAGGTTTTCCGTCTCTTTAGTGATTCTCTAAGTGAAGACGGATTTATTGGTCTTGGCAATAAAGAATCGTTAAAGATCATGGAGATGAGCAATTCTTTCATTGAAATTGACAGTGCACAGCGATTATATCAGAAGAAATAAACGAAAAAGCGGTCAGCTGTATCATAAGCAGCTGACCGCTTTTTTCCTGTTTCATGCCTTTCAGAATTCGGGTATCACATAGGGTGGGTGATGAATATGAAGCATGGGGCTAATGTGATAACGGTATTGAGAATTCTTTTATCCTTTTGTTTGCTGCCAGCAGAGTCCTTTTCCTATGTATTTCTAGCACTGTATACAGCTGCTGGATTAACGGATATCCTGGATGGTTATTTAGCAAGAAGATATCAAATTTCCAGTTCATTTGGAGCGAGACTTGATACAATGGCAGATGGGATTTTTATGGTGATTGTCTGTCTGAAGATAATCCCCTTTCTTCAGCTTTCTCTTTTCTTCATTATATGGATATGGCTGATTCTTCTCATCCGGATGGCCTCCTTGATGCTTGTCCGCATCAAGTTCCATACATTTGCCATTTTGCATACATACGCCAATAAAGGCACGGGAATTCTGTTATTTCTCTATCCGTTTATGCTGACTTACAGTCATCATAGCGAATGGCTGGCAGTTGGTCTTGTCCTTGCTGCAACTTATTCAGCTTTTGAGGAATTTTGGATTTTGCTCCATTCATCTGAACTAGACGTTGATGCTGCTGGTCTATATAGAAGGGGAGGCAGTAAGCAAGAATAGCAGCAATAGCATCATCAATCACTTCAAACGTTTTTCTTATTCTATTAAATAAAGAACAGGCGAGGTTTATGTCTCCCCGCCTGTCATATTTTATCCTCGTACGATAATTACGCACATATCATCTTGCTGATTCTTTTGTCTTTCCTTTGGAAGGATGATATCAAGAGGAGAGGCTGCCTCTTCATCTGTCCATTGCCGGGAAGCGATCGTCTGTAAATGACTGATGGCTTTATTCTCATCATCATCAATTGCTTCGACTACCCCGTCTGTAAATAAAAGGACTTGGAAGCTGTCGGCATAGTGTATGGTTGATTTCTTCACTTCCATGCGGTCAAAGAAGCCGATTGCTGTGTTCCTTTGGCCAAGATGCACAAGTTCGCTGTCATCAATGTAGAGATAACATGGCGGATGGCCGGCGTTTACATAATCAATTGTTTTTTTCTCCGTATCAATTAATAAATAGATACCGGTTAAGTAATAAGAGGTTGTTTTTGCATGGTCGTCAAGCATGGTCATCGACCGGTTCAATTCAAGTATGACTTTCTCAGGTTCAATCAGATTACGGACAGCATCCCGCATGATGGATGAAATATACATACACATTAAGGAGGCGGGTATCCCATGTCCCATCATATCAAATAAAAAGACGGCGTAGCGATGCTCGTCAATTTGATGCCAATAATACATATCGCCAGCCAAATTGAATGAAGGCTTGTAGGACGTCTTTATCGAGATATCTTCATTTGCAATCGGATCGCTTAAAATACTTCTTTGAACCATGGAAGCTAAATTCAGCTCGTAGCTGATCTTTTCCTCTTGCTCTTTATGCCAATCCTTCTCTTCCTTCAGTCTTAAGGCCACCCTCATACGGGCGAGAAGCTCAACCTTATTGATTGGTTTCATGATATAGTCGGTGCCTCCGGCATCAAGTGCCTCGGCCAGCTTATGGGTGTCCCCAAGTGCAGTAACAAAAATAACGGGTATATCTTTATACTCGGGACAATTCTGTAATTGTTTACAAGCAGCGATGCCATCCATCTCAGGCATCATAATATCCAGGAGAATAAGATTAAACGTACTGTTCCCATTCTTTAGGCGGTCTTCTTCTAAGAGATTGAACATGGTCTTTGCTGAGTCGGCCATTTTAATATTCTTATAGCCTGCTTGCTTCAATATGGTTTCAATTACAAATAAATTCACTTTATTATCGTCAACAACTAGAATGGACATTGCTTTCCTTCACCTAATTTCCAAATAAGTACTGCTTCTAATTAGTGTCTTATTAATCGTATTTTATTTTTCGTGAAAATACAAATAGTTGAGATAACAGATAAGGATTCATTATATATTCTTATAAGAAATGAGACATGGGAAAGCCATAAATGTTTCAGTATATTTAAGGTAAAGGGAAATGGAGAGGACGGGGTAAAAATGTCTTTTAAAGCGTTCGATCATGTTTTGCTGGCAATGCCAAAAGGTGGAGAAGACAGGGCACGTGATTTTTATCATGGCATACTTGGGTTAGAGATGATTGAAAAACCAGCGGAATTAGCGAAACGTGGCGGTATATGGTTTAAATTCAATGACTATGAGCTCCATCTGGGAGTTGAAGAAGCATTTATTCCGGCCAAAAAAGCTCATCCAGCCTTTCGAGCAGAGGAGCTTGAGATAGTAAAGGCACATTTGTCGGAATCAGGTATTTCGTATATTGAGGACGTTGAATTGCCGGACGCCAATCGAATCTTTCTTGAAGATCCTTTTGGGAATCGGCTCGAGATAGTAGAGCGAATCTCTCATTAACAAGGACCTTCTGCCGCCATGGACGAGCAGAGGGTCTTTTTCTTGTCCGCTAATCTTCAGTCATATTAAGGAGAGGTTGAACGTACGCTTTATGGGAAGTGATCTTTTCGTAAAGGAAGGTGCCTGTGCATGTCAGAGCAGAATAGAGAGCCGTTCACCTCAATGAAGGCATATACGCCATTCCATAGCCGATTTGACCCGTGTCCGCCGATCGGGAAGAAATATTATTCGACACCCCCTAATCTGTATTTAGGATTTCAGCCGCCTAATCTTGAACAATTTACCCCGAGAGAAGCTTTGAAGAGAGGAACCCTTTGGAAAGCCCTGTATGAATATTATGAGAATCCGTATGAAGGGAAAAGGAGGTAGCCAGCGATGAAGCAGCAATTGCCGGATGAGTTCTATCAGTTGCTAGAAGAAATTCAGGCACTTGATTTTGCCATCGTCGAATTGACCCTTTACCTTGACACACATCCGAAGGACCTTGAAAGAATGCAGCAATTTAACGAGCTTGCTCATCAATCGAAGCAATTGAAGCAGCAGTTCGAATCCAAGTACGGTCCGCTTCAGCAATTCGGAAATAGTTACACAGACGCCAACTGGGGCTGGGGAACGTATCCATGGCCATGGCAAATTTAATGAGGGGGTGCAGAACAAATGTGGTTCTATGAAAAGAAATTGCAATATCCTGTGCGGGTGAGCACATGTAATCCCACATTGGCTAAATACTTAATTGAGCAATACGGCGGGGCCGATGGAGAGCTCGCTGCTGCCCTTCGTTATATGAATCAGCGTTATACCATTCCTGATCCTGTAGTCGGTTTGCTGAACGATATTGCCACCGAAGAGCTTAGTCACTTAGAAATGATTGCAACAATGGTATATAAACTGACAAAGGATGCAACGCCTCAGCAATTGCGTGATGCAGGCCTCGGCGATCATTACGTGAACCATGATTCTGCTCTCTATTATCATAATGCCGCTGGTGTCCCGTTTACAGCATCTTATATCCAGGCGAAAGGGGATCCGATTGCCGACCTTTATGAGGATATTGCTGCAGAGGAAAAGGCAAGAGCAACGTATCAATGGATCATCAATATGTCAGATGACCCTGATTTGAATGATGGGCTTCGTTTCCTGCGTGAGAGGGAGATTGTCCACTCTCAGCGTTTTCGTGAAGCGGTGGAAATTATTATTGAGGACCGAGGCAAGAAAAAGATTTTCTAAGGAGCCAAATCGAATTTGATTTGGCTTTTTAAGATGATAGGGAAGTAAATGAGCACCCCTAATTTGTTTGTGAAACCATTCGTAAATCCACTAAAAAAGGCATTGACCAATACTGGTCAATGCCTTTAAATGTTCCGCCTCTTAATGTCCTGCATGTCCCCAAATCATTGTAAACAGGGTTCCAAAGACAATGACGAGCGCGATAAAGATGGCAAAAATGATATTGAGATAGACAGTATGCTTGTCTGAGGATTCACTGACATGCATGAACAAGAAGAGCTGCACGCTGGCCTGAATGATCGCCGTTATGCTTAAGATTCCCATCCCAGTCGCATAGGATACGTCGTAATAGGCGACGGAAAGGGCTATGAAAGTCAAGACAAGGGATAAGAGATATCCCATGACATGCTTAATCGGAAAAAGCTGCTTCACCATCTTAAATCATCCCTTTCAAATAAACGAAGCTGAAAATGAAAATCCAGACAACATCAAGGAAGTGCCAATACAGTGAATAAATAAAGAATTTGTTCGCTGTATGAGCAGTAAAGCCCTCACGTACAACTTGAATGAGGATACATAATCCCCAGAACAAACCGAATGTGACATGAGCGCCATGTGTACCAAGGAGCATGAACAAGCTTGATAGGAAACCGCTAGTCTGCATGGTCGCTCCTTCACCGACATAGGTGACAAATTCCATGATTTCAACGCCAAGGAAGACAAGACCAAGACACATGGTGATGATAAAGAAGGTCATCATCGGTTTTTTATAGTTCAAGCGCATGCTGTGAACCGCCAATCCGCATGTAAAGCTGCTCGTCAAGAGAACAAAGGTTTCTGCAATAACGGGTTTGAGCTCGAATATTTCTGATGCTGTCGGTCCATCGCCTGTTCCGTTGACCAAGGTGAAATAGGTGGCAAACAGCATAGAGAACAAGGCAATCTCTGCTCCAAGAAAGAGCCAGAATCCAAAGATTTTCAAGCGATTCTCTTCGGTGCTATATTCTAATGGCAGGCTAGTATCTACCTTCATTGGTTCTCACCTCTCAGCTTGTTTTCGGTTGCGATAATCTCATCTACTGGTACATAATAGCCATGGTCACGTTCAAAGGAACGGGTGGCTAAGATGATGAATACAGCCGCTCCGAAAATGATTGATGGAATCCACCAGCTAAATACCATGCAGAAGCCCCACAAGAAGAAGAAGATTCCCATGATAACCGGTTTTCCTGAGTTGCTAGGCATGTGTATCGGCGTTATTTTATCCCGATAGATTGGGATGCCTTTTCTCTTATAATCCCAGACCGGCTCTTCTGATTGAATCTCAGGGGTTACGGCAAAGTTATAAAATGGTGCCGGGCTTGGGATTGACCATTCAAGTGTCCGTCCATCCCACGGGTCAGCAAGATGCTCTCTAGGACTCTTAAGTGCACTATAGATGACATTGTAGAAAATGAGCGCAAATCCTGTTGCCAAGAAGACGGCACCGATTGATGACACAAGATTGAGCGGACCATATCCAGTTGCCGCAGAATAGGTGTACATCCGGCGAGCCATCCCATCGAGACCTAGATAGAACAATGGCAAGAAGGTCACATTAAAGAAAATCGCGATAAGCCAGAAGCTGATCTTGCCAATTTTCTCATTCAAGCGGAAGCCGAAAAGTTTCGGGAACCAATAATAAACCCCGGCAAGCATACCGAATACTGTACCAGGAATGAGCACGTAATGGAAGTGGGCAACCAGGAACATCGTATTATGATATTGGTAATCCGCACTTGCCATCGCGAGCATGACACCTGTTATCCCGCCAATCGTAAAGATTGGAATGAAGGCGAGAGAGAACAGCATCGCCGTAGGGAAGACAATCTTGCCTTTATATAGAGTGAACAACCAGTTAAAGATTTTGATTCCTGTCGGCACTGCAATGGCCATAGTCGCAATGGCGAAGAAGTCATTGACAGCTGCACTGTGGCCCATTGTATAGAAATGGTGGGCCCAGACAAGGAATGACAAGATGGAAATGGCGAACATACTGAATATCATGGATTTATATCCATAAATATTTCTCCGTGCAAAGGTTGAAATGACATCGCTAAAGATCCCAAATGCAGGGAGGACAACGATATATACCTCAGGATGTCCCCAAATCCAGAAGTTATTGGCCCAAAGCATATCCATCCCGCCATTAGACATGGCAAAGAACTGTGTGCCGAATAGACGATCAAACATCATTTGGGCTAGGGAAACGGTAAAAGCAGGGAAAGCAAATAAAATAATAATGCATGTAATTAATGTTGCCCATGTAAACATCGGCATTTTCCAAAGTTTCATGCCTGGTGCTCTCATTTTCATAATCGTTACGATAAAGTTAATCCCAGTCATCAATGTTCCTAGACCGGATAGCTGAATGGCAATGGAGTAGTAGTTATGTCCGACACTTGCGCTGAATTCATTGCTAGCAAGCGGGAAATAAGCACTCCAGCCGGCATCTGGTGAACCGCCGATGACAAAGGATAAATTATAAAGCATCGCCCCTGCAAAGAATAGCCAGAAGCTGACTGCGTTCAAAACAGGGAACGCAACATCTCTTGCCCCGATTTGCAGCGGGACCACTAGGTTCATCATGCCAAGCACAAAGGGCATAGCCATGAACAAAATCATAATCGTTCCGTGAGTTGAAAAAACTTCGTTATAGTGCTGTGAAGCCAAGAATGCCATATCAGGTGTCGCAAGCTGAAGACGCATCATTAGTGCATCGACACCGCCGCGGAAAAGCATCAAGAGTGCAGCTAGGATATACATGATGCCAATGCGTTTATGGTCAACAGTTGTCAGCCATTCCCGCCATAGCCAGCCGTATCTTTTCGTTACGGCCAATGTAATCAAGATGGCTAATGTGGCCACAACGATACTGACCATTGCGCCATATATAAGCGGATCGCCTGTAACAAAAAACTCATCCCATTTCATGGTGGTATCTCCTTTCTCTAAAGGTTAGTGATTATGTCCGCCTGTTCCTGTTCCGCCATCTTCATCCTCTTCGGGCTGATGGAATGGCCATACAGGAGCTGGTCTAAACTCTAGGTGAGTAGAAGAGTAGGTAGCGATTCCCATGTATTCGGTATCAAGCAGTTTATCAAACTCTTCCTCTGTCAATGGGTCTGCGGTTGCTTGGACCTCATCAACCCAGTCATTGAAATCTTCTTCGGTCATGGCTTCACATATGAAATCCATTTGAGCGAAGCCTTCACCGCTGAAGTTCGCATTGCGTCCGTGATATTCTCCTTCCTCATCAGCCGCTAAACGCAAGGTGGTGACCATATCACTCATGGCATATTTCTGCCCGGCTAACTGTGGAATCCAAAGGCTGGTGATTGGGCCATATGTGTAAAGTCTAAACTCAATTTCCCTATCTGTCGGGATATTGACGTAATTGACTGTTTCAATGCCTTGCTCTGGATAGCTGAAATGCCACTTCCAGTTGGATGATGCGGCATAGATGACTAATGGTTCCTCATCCTCGTAACCAGCAGGTGTGCTTTCCACCTGGAAAGTAGTTTTTACAGTCACGACAGATAGCACGATGACAATGATAATAGGGATAGCCGTCCAAATTATCTCCAGCCATTTATTTCCTTTGATGTATGGAGGATCATACTGAACTGGCTGATTTGTTGCTCGGTATTTCACAATCATATAAATAAAAAGCGCATAAACAATGATTAAAATACCCGCCATAACATACATTGAGAAAATAATTGTGTCTGACTGGATTTCCGCTTGCGGTCCTTTCGGATTCAGGACAGTAATTGGACTGCATCCGCTTAATCCAGCAAGCGCCATTATTGAAACGGTAAGAGAAAGCCAGAATTTCTTCATAATTATGCTCCTTTCTATAGATTTTTTTCAAAATAAATTATATTGAAAAATCTTTCCTCCCTTTAATGATAAAAGTAGTGAACACGTAATTTCAAATGATAACCCTTTGGTATACCTGTGAAAAATAAGATTAATCATGATTATAGGTAAAAGAGTTAATATTTTACTGAAATAGATATTTGTTCGGGTTTTTAGATGAGTTGGCAAAGTATCATTTGACCCTTCACTATTTTTTCGAGATGATTAAAGAAAAAAATAACCGCCCAGGGATTATCCCTGAGCGGTTGATTAAGATCATATGTTATTTAATAGGTGTCCATTGTTTACGAACTTGTTCGTAAGCCATTTGCATGATCTCAGATTCGTCCGTGTCTCTTTGAGTCAACACATTTGTTGTATAATGTCTTCCCATGAAATCAACTACAACTGTTACATTCATCATTGTTACATCTCTCCTTTTGATAAAAATTGATTCAGTTAATAAACGCATAAGATGTTGGCTGCGCTAAAAAGTAGGGTAAATGAGTGCTGGTTAATGTTTAGTAGAAGGTGTACATAATGTGCGGTGAAGAAGGAGATAAAAATTTATTCCCAAAGCGGGATGGCATTAAACATTGGTCATGTTTGCGGGTTAATTCTATTATATAATAAATTTCATAAAAAATCCATATTTTTTGGTTTATCTTTCCTATTGATGCTTGTATCTGTAGGAGATTAAAGGGAATAATTGATTTGGAGGTAGGTCTTTTGGCACTATTGATATTTGATTTAGATGGAACTCTTGTAGAAACAACACAGCTTAGCATCCCGCTTATTCAGGAGGAAATCAAGCGTTATCCTCACCTAAAAATGCCTGAGCCTAAGGCAATTCAATCTGTATTTGGACTTCCGAAGAAGGAGTTTTGGGAAACACTCATTCCAGACGGGAAGCCTGAGGAGCTTATCCACATTCAATCAAGCTGGGAGGTAAAGCTATTGGACATGATGCAGGAGCATGATGTCCTGCTGCCGTATGTGAAGGAGGTGCTCTCTGAGTTAAAGGAGAGAGGACATAGATTGACAACCGCGAGTAACTGTTCAACGGCTTATCTTGAACGAATTTTGGAAACTCAAGGAATAGAGGAATATTTTGATGACCCGCTTTGCATTGAATTAGTGCAAGGAAAGAAAAAGGAAGAGATACTGCAGGCTCATTTTGCGGTCCTTCCTAAGGAAGAAGCATATATGATTGGGGACCGCTCATCTGATATTGAAGCAGCTCATGCAAATGGAATACCGGCTATTGCTTGTCACTTTGGCTTTGCGGATGATGGAGAGCTGGATGGAGCAGATTACCATATTCATTCCTTGCGCGATCTTCTTGAAATCTTCCCAAAATAACATAACAAAAAGGAACGCTTCCAATCATGATGGGGGCGTTCCTTTTTGGTTTATTTTTTTGGGAGCAGGCTGGAAAACGGGGTTGCTGCCCAAAGGGTCTTTAAGCGGGGAACAATCTGTTTCGCTTCGTTGACCGGGTAATTGACGGCTTGTTTTTTGTACTCGATATCCTCTGTAATTTTCGCCTGAGTGGCGCTTAAATGATCAGTTTGCATCTTGATTGTATCGGTTTGCTGCTGAATACGTGTGATAGTCGCATTCATTTTTGTCATGACTGGTTTTGATTCCTTCATCGTCTTAACGGCAAAGATGCCAAGAAAGACAAGTGAAGCGACAATGAGCCCAACACTAATCCATACGATAATCATTGCGATTCCTCCTTACCGCTTACGTTTCACTTATTCTATAATACCCTGAAAAATGATGAAGTAACAAAGAAACAAAAAATGGATTATCGAGATTGTTTCCGGGTAATGTTTCCATATAAGAATTTTTCTAGGAGGGTGAAATGTGTGGATAAGAAAGTAATTGGTGTTTATGAAAATGGAGAAGAAGCGGTCAAGGCCGTGAAGAAGCTGCAAGAGGAAGGATATGATCGCGATGATATCTCGGTCGTAGCCAAGGATAAGGAAGAAACGAAAAATATTACGGATAAGACAAAGGTGGATAATGGTCTAGCCGCTGGCGCTGCGACGGGAGGTGTTCTCGGAGGCTTGACTGGATTGCTTGCGGGGCTTGGAGCCCTTGCTATCCCAGGTGTGGGTCCAATTGTGGCTGCTGGACCGATTGCCGCAACTTTAAGCGGGATGGCAGCGGGAATTGGTGCAGGCGGTCTTGCAGGAGCACTTGTTGGTATGGGCGTCCCGGATGAGGATGCCAAGCAATATGAAAGAGACGTAGAATCAGGGAAGATCCTTGTCTTGGTTGATCCAGAGGCCCAGAAGAAATACACCGACAGGGACACCTATGAGAAATCGGATGATCCGCTTGTACAAGCTGAGCGAACAAGATCAGAGGCAATCAACCCCACCACTGGTGGAGACCCTAATTTACGAGGAAATACAGAGCTTTAAGAAAAGAGGCCATTTATGGCCTCTTTTTTCATGGGATGCTATCAGTCTTTTTAAGCGATAAGAAATGCTAGAATGAAAGGTGAGGAGATAAGGATGGAGGGTTAGAAGAAGTGAGAAATAAATATATACATTGGTTAAGTAGAACGATAGATCTTCTACAATAGGAGAAATGGCAGCTTGACTAAATAAAGCTTCTTACATAGGAGGAAAATAATGAAATTTGTTCTAATCTTTGGCCCGCAAGCTGTTGGGAAGATGACGGTAGGGCAAGAATTAGCCAGTATGACGGGCATGAAATTATTTCATAATCATATGACCATTGAAATGCTGGAGCCCCTTTTTGGTTTCACGCCGGAAATGTGGAGGCTCACGAACCAATTTCGAATGGAGATATTTAAGTCTGCTGCAGCCAGTGAAATGGAGGGACTGATTTTCACTTGTGTATGGGCATTTAATGAACAAGAGGATTGGGATTTTGTGAATGATGTCTGTAAGGTATTTGAATCAGAAGGAGCGGATGTCTATTTCGTTGAACTAGAGGCAGAGCTGGAACGAAAGGCTGAGCAGGAATCGGAGTGCGAACAGGCTGGAGCACAAACCGACAAAAAGGGATATTGCTGCGTCCGAAGCGGAATTAACGAATTCGATGCAGACGTATCGTTTGAATTCACATGAGGGTGAAATTGAGAGGGAAAATTATATGAGAGTTGATAATACTGAGCGATCGGCAGAAGAGGTCGCTCGATTGATTCGGGACACATTTAATTTCTAGGCGCTTTCTTAAAAAGGACTGCGCTTTTTTGCATTAAAAAACGGAACAAACTAGAATAGTCTGCTCCGTTCTGATAATGAAATAAGATGGGTTAATCTCTTATGAAGTGCGTACATGTAAACTGCCGCGGTTATCTATTCCACTTGGACGTTTTACTTAAACGACGTAAGCCCTACCTCTCTTACATCCTTACGGCTCCGAAGCCGATCCAGTGTGAATAAGTGTTCCGATAAAAAACATTTCTGCAGAATGCCATATATGTTTACATCTCCACTCAGTACGTCACTTTTATTACATTACTCTAAGTATATACCCTTACTTTCATTCTGTCAAATTTCGGAATCAACGTCCATTAATAAGATAACCACGTGTTGTAATCACATATCAGCCACACTTGTTATATACCCCATATTTTTTATTGAAAACACCGTCAGCTTTTTGAACCTAATTTGGGGGATTGTCATAGAGTATGGAGGAATACGTTAGGGGGGGACTGGATGTATTACTACTATGCGAGGAATCAGCAACAGGCGGTTGATGAGTTAATCAAGCAAATGAAGGGCGCCATCGATGGGGAGTACAGTGCGGTTAAATGCTATGAGAAGCTCGCAAGAATGGCTCCGAATGACCAGGAAAGAGAGCGGATTCTTGAAATACGGAATGATGAGATTAAGCATTTTACGGAATTGGTGAAGCTTTACTCGGGAATATTTGGACGCGATCCAAAGCCTGAGCTGATTGAGGAATGCCCGGATGAATATGAGCTTGGACTCGAGGCGGCGATAATTGATGAACAGAATACGGTTGATAAGTATTTGACCATTGCCGATCATGCAGCAAACACAGCGGTAAAGCAATTCTTCACACGGGCTGCAAAGGATGAGCAGAACCATGCCGTCTGGTTTTTGTATTTATGGATTAAGAATAAGTGACAAGCGTGAAACAGGGCGGGCTTGATGACTAAATTAGCAAGATCTGTTAATAGTCATAATTCCGCCTATCTGCCTTTTTCTCCTTTTTTTGGCATAAGCGTCTATCCTTATGGGAATAAGGAAAGAGAACCTAAATTATAGGAGGCTGAAAAATGCGGGCTGTAACTTATCAGGGTGCAAAAGATATTCAAGTCAAGGAAGTAGAAGATCCAAAGCTTCAGAAGAATGATGATATTATTGTCAAAATAACGTCTACGGCAATATGCGGATCTGACTTGCACATTTATCAAGGAAATATGCCAATCAGTAAGGGCTATGTCATTGGGCATGAACCAATGGGTATTGTAGAGGAGGTTGGACCGGAAGTTACAAAGGTGAAAAAGGGCGACCGTGTTGTCATTCCATTTAATGTCTCCTGCGGCCAATGCTTCTATTGTCAAAATGAAATGGAAAGCCAATGCGATCATTCAGAATCCAATCCCCATCAGGATACGGGCGGATATTTCGGCTATACGGAACGGTATGGAAACCATCCGGGAGGACAGGCGGAATATTTGCGAGTGCCATTCGCGAATTTCATGCCGTTTGTAATTCCTGAATCCTCCGAGCTTGAGGATGAGCAAGTCTTATTTATGTCAGACGTACTTCCAACTGCCTTATGGAGTGTCGAGCATGCTGGTGTGAAGCCAGATGACACAGTCGTTGTCCTTGGCTGCGGTCCGATAGGTTTGATGGCCCAGAAATTTGCTTGGCTTGCTGGAGCTAAGCGTGTGATTGCCGTTGATCATTTAGACTACCGTTTGAAGCAGGCAGAAAGAATGAATAAAGTAGAAACGGTTAATTTAATTGATTACAATGATACGGGCAGCTATATTAAGGATTTGACTAGCGGCGGTGCTGATGTGGTCATCGATTGCGTTGGAATGGACGGAAAGAAATCTGCTATCGAGAAGATCGAACAAAAGTTAATGCTTCAGGGCGGAACATTAAGCGCCATCAAAATTGCGACCGATGCAGTACGTAAATTTGGTACCGTTCAGCTTACCGGTGTTTACGGAATGACCTATAATATGTTCCCGCTTGAGAAATTCTTCTCCCGCAATGTCACCATCAAAACAGGACAAGCTCCAGTCATTCATTATATGCCGCGTTTATACAAGATGATTGAAGAAGGAAAGATTGATCCGACAGAGATCATTACGCATAAGATGCCTCTTACCGATGCGGCAAAAGCCTATTCCTTGTTCAATGAGCATGAGGATGACTGCACAAAGGTTATTTTAAAGCCATAATCATACAAAACCCCTGCAGCAAGCTTTGCTGCAGGGGTTTATTAGGCTTAAAATACCTTCGTTGTCCAGGTTTCACAATTCCATACATCTGTTGCAATGTCCTGATAGAAATCAGGCTCATGGCTGATGAGGAGAATGCTCCCTTTAAATGCTTTTAATGCACGTTTCAATTCTTCCTTCGCATCAACATCAAGATGGTTTGTCGGCTCATCAAGCACGAGCAGATTATTCTCATTGTTAATGAGCTTACACAGGCGTACCTTCGCTTTTTCTCCACCGCTTAAGACATCTACCCTGCTTTCAATATGCTTCGTTGTCAGGCCGCATTTTGCAAGGGCTGCACGAATCTCTGCTTGGTTATAGGAGGGGAACTCCTGCCAGATCTCTTCGATACACGTTTTGGTTGATGGGTTTTTAACTTCCTGCTCGAAATAGCCGATATGCAAGTGCTCTCCAAGCTCGACCTGACCGGATATCGGCTTCAATTCACCAAGGATGCTGCGCAGAAGCGTCGTTTTTCCGATTCCATTGGCACCTGTGAACGCCACTTTTTGGCCGCGTTCCATCCGAAGATTAAGCGGTCTTGATAATGGCTCGGTATAGCCGATGACTAAATCCTTTGTCTCAAAGATGAGCTTCCCGGAAGTACGGGCTTCGCGGAAATGGAATTCCGGTTTCGGACGTTCCTTAGCCAGTTCAATGACATCCATCTTATCCAGCTTTTTCTGACGGGACATTGCCATATTACGTGTGGATACACGTGCCTTATTGCGGGCAACGAAATCCTTCAGGTCGGCAATTTCCTGCTGCTGGCGCTTATAGGCGGCTTCAAGCTGCTGTTTCTTTACTTCATATACTTTCATGAAGTCATCATAATTTCCGACATAGCGTGTCAGCTCTTGGTTTTCCATATGGTAAACAAGATTGATGACACTATTGAGGAATGGAATATCATGTGAGATGAGAATGAAGGCATTCTCATAATTTTGGAGATAGCGCTTCAGCCATTCGATATGCTGCTCATCCAAATAGTTAGTCGGCTCATCCAAAAGAAGGATGTCAGGTTTTTCTAATAACAGCTTTGCGAGTAATACCTTCGTTCTTTGTCCACCGCTCAAGTCTTGGACATCCCGTTCAAGTCCAATCTCATCTAATCCCAGTCCTCGTGCGATTTCCTCTACTTTTGCATCGATGACATAGAAATCATTATTAGTAAGGATATCTTGCAGGACGCCAGACTCTTCAAGCAATGTTTCTAATTCCTCAGGGGATGCATCCCCCATACTTGCGAAGATGTCATTCATCTCTTGCTCGATATCGAATAAATATTGGAAGGCTGTCTTTAATACATCACGAATGGTCATCCCTTTTTCAAGAACGGCATGCTGGTCAAGGTAGCCGGTACGGACTTTCTTGTTCCACTCAACCTTTCCTTCATCAGGTTCCAATTGGCCGGTAACAATATTCATGAAGGTGGATTTGCCTTCGCCGTTAGCTCCAACAAGACCGATATGTTCTCCCTTTAACAGACGGAACGATACATCGTTGAAGATGGCGCGGTCGCCAAATCCATGACTTAAATTCTTGACTGATAATATCATGGTCATTCTCCTGACTCTTGTTTGTAATTAATGGTTCATCTCGCATTTAATAGTACAATATTTATGTGAAAATGCCTAGATTAACACATTATTTTCCACTGTCGAAAAACATTGTAAAAACGAGATTATTCAGATGTTTACGAACAATTTAAATAGTTGTATGATATAAAATGCACAATAGAAATATGGAAAGGAATGAAAAAGGGATGAAAAACAAATTTTTACTGAGTATTATGATGGCATTTGCTTTTATTCTTGTTGTTGGTTGTTCATCAGAGGATTCTTCCAAAGAGGAAAGCTCAGATGATTCAAAAGTATCAGAGGAGGATGTAAAGAGCGAGATGCTTGATTTCTACCTCTCATTAGCCAACACGATTAATGCAAATGATACAGCATTGAATACATATGAATTATCTGAGGAACCAGATACACTGACAGATGAGGATAAAGCTGCTGCTTCTGAATCTGCAAAGGCAACTGCTGATGCCCTTGGCAAAGTCGAAGTGCCTAAAGCATTAAGCAATTATAAGAAAAACCTAGATGTGGCGACTGAAGCGATTCAAACGTCTTATAGCAAGAAAGCTGAGATCCTTGCTGGAAACTCTTCAGAAAAGCTGGAGGATGCTAATGAATCCTTTAACCTTGGTTCTGAAATGATCAATGATATCTTTGAAGAGCTTGGTCTAACACCTGTTAGTTTAAATGCAGAAGTAAATTCATAAGAGACATAAGAAACGGCCCGCTTTTCAGCGGGCCGTTCTTTATTGCTTAGCTCGAGCCCTTGCACGCTCATCGGCGGCTCTGGCTCTTTCCTGCGCCACGAGATCATCGTGGTCAGCAAGTGCCTCTGAGAATTCAACATCGATTCCATCCGACAGTCCGCGCATGTCGGCTGTCAGCTTTCGGGATTTAGCGTGAACTAAGTTATGGTTATACCTGCCCATTGCAAGTTCCCTCCTTGGAAAGTGATTGTTTCTCAAAGGATAGTATGTGCTACTGATTCATGAATCAGACCGGTAAAATACAGGTAATTCACGGACGAATGCCTTTTGGCCCGCTGAAGCCGCCTGCGCGGTCAGCTCGTTTGAATTCACGCTGATACATTACTTCTTGTGTAGTTGTTAGTGATTTTTTCATGCTCTCACGTTTTTTCTTATCCATTACACATTCCTCCTGCACATAGTTTACCTCTCTATATTTTCCAAAATAAACCTGAACTATTCCGCTGATGTTTCTTTCGGTAGTTGAATGAATCACATTATGCTACATTAAAGGAGGAGGTGAATAGAGGTTGCCGAATATTTCAAAGATTGAACAGCAAAAACGAAATAAAAACCGATTCAATATCTATTTATCCGATGAGGGGAAAGCAGAGGAATATGGATTTAGTGTAGATGAAGACCTCCTCGTCCGCATGCGGTTATCGAAAGGAATGGAAGTTGATGAACTTGCCATTATGGAGATTCAATATCGCGACCATGTTCAAAAAGCCTTCCAGTCGGCTGTTCATTTCCTGTCATATCGTATGAGGTCAGAAAGAGAGATTGCTGCTTACCTGGCTGAGAAAGAATGGGAAGAAGCCGTAATTGATGAAGCCATGCATAAATTGCGAGAATATAAATATGTCAATGATGAGGAATATGCCAAAGCTTATGTCCGTACCCAGATGAATATTGCCAGGAAGGGACCGGATTTAATTAAACGGGAGCTTAGCGAGAAGGGAATTTCTGTGAGTATGCAGGATGAAGCTCTAGAGCAATATACACCAGCTCTTCAATGGGAGAATGCGGAGGCTTTGGCGCAAAAATCATTGAAGAAAAGCAAGGGCTCTCACAAAGAGGCGAAGCAAAAAGCTGTGCTTTTCTTAACAAGAAAGGGTTATAATATGGGGCTTGCTGCATCTGTTGCGGACGAGCTCGCATCAGTGGATGAGGATAGCGAGTGGGAAAGCCTCGTACTGATGGGACAGAAATTTCATCGTAAGTATGCAAAGCTTGAAGAACGGGAATATGGGCAGAAGATGAAAACAGCCTTATTCCGTAAAGGATTTCAAATGGACTTAATTAATAAGTTTGTTGAGCTTGGAAAAGAGCAGATAGACAATCAAGAATACGAACTGTGAGAGGGGCATATGGGGATGGAAGAGAAGAAATTTAGTGAAATGACTGAGCATGAATTAAGACAGACAATAGCTGAATTAAATGAAAAGGCAAGAAAGGCCGAGCAGCTAGGGATGGTGAATGAATTTGCCGTCCATAAGAGAAGAGCGGTTATGGCAAAGGCCTATTCTTTAAACCCGAAGGATTTTGAACCGGGTGAAATTTATGGGATTGACGGTGCTCCGGGTGAATATTTTAAGGTCGAGTATTTGAAAGGCGTATTCGCATGGGGATTTCGCCTGAATAAAGGAGAAGAGGAAGGACTGCCCATCTCCTTATTACAAAGGTTGAAATAGAAACAGTAAATTCATTTAATAAAAAACCGCCCATAGAGGGCGGTTTTGATTTTGGGCTTATTCTTCATCCCGATGACTAGAGGCATACATTCGTTCCTCAGGATGGGTATTGGTAGTGCCATCTGGGCGCTTTGAAGCATATTTGGATTTGGCGCGGGCTGTTTCAGCCCTGAATTTATTGTCATGCTGATAAGGGAATCCTGTTTCTTTATTTCTCATCTGTATCATGCCTTTCTCCTTAGATTCCCTCTTAGTATGGGAAGCGGAGGATGAAATAGGCATGCGAATATTTCCCATCAGCCTGTGATGATATTTAATTTCTTTTGGAGCTTCTCCTCAGTGAATACCCAGCCAGTGAATGAATTAAGGATATTCAATTGATCATCCAGATGAACAATTGCCACAAATGGATAACGCCCTCTGCTTCGATAGCGAAGGTCGATAAACCTGACGGTGAACATTTCGTTTTCATAGCTGATCTCCCACCGGTAGACCGGGGAGAAAGAAACAAAGGCCGATAGGTTCACATCCTGCAAGGCCGCATCAAGTACACGGCTTTCCGGTAATGGATGTCTGTCAAATGTATCAAGGATGCTGATTTCCCGGTTCTCAGCAACCGCAACATAATACTTATCCCCTGTCGTCACAGCAATCTTCCATTTGTGATAGCGCATTGTCGGTGAGAGGATGATTCGTCTTGCATCAGGAATCTTTTGGCGTACAAGTTCTTTAATGGAACGGTGCTCGAGAATCCGCGCAAGATAATACCCAATGACGATAATGTACACCATGACAAATGTCGGGCCTGGCGGAAGACCGAATGCCCATAATATTAAGCCGGCGATATGAATCCCGAAGATAAAAGGGTCAAATGTATTGATGATGCCGAGTGCCACCCATCTAGAGGATAACGGTCTGATTGCCTGTGTTCCGTATGCATTGAATATATCGACGAATACGTGGAGAAAAACGGCTAGGAAGGTCCAAAGCCATGTATGCAATACATTTGCCTCCGGAAGAATAAGGGAGGCGGCAGCTGTAATCAAGACCGGCCACAATAATACAAAGGGAATAGAATGGGTCATTCCCCGGTGATTCCGTATATAAACAGCATTATTGCGCATTTTCAAAACAGTGTCGATATCAGGTGCTTGTGAGCCTAGAACGGTACCAATCATAACGGCAGTCGCAGTGTATGAGCTATGTGCCACAACAGGGTCCAAAGTAGCAAGCCCGCCGAGCGCTATACCCATAACAAGATGTGTACCGGTATCCATATGAAAACCTCCTTTGCCGCAAACAGACTTAGATGAAAGACTATATGTCTATACTATCCATATTTTAATTACTTTCCATACCGAAATGGATGAATTACAATGAAGAAATTAACCTTGCTAAGTTTATTTCTAATATGTTTATATTCCCTTTTTGCCCGAATATTTAACATAACCAGGAGGAAACGTGAAAAAGTTAGCCAGTAATAATATTGAGCAATTCAGAGAAGATTTGGTAAATTGGTTTTTGGAGGAACAACGGGTGCTCCCGTGGAGAATGAATAAAGACCCCTACAGGGTTTGGGTATCTGAAATTATGCTGCAGCAAACACGTGTCGATACAGTCATACCTTATTACGAGCGGTTCATGGAATGGTTCCCAACACTTGAAGATTTTGCAGAGGCAGACGAGGAGAGAATCCTCAAAGCTTGGGAAGGTCTTGGTTACTATTCAAGAGTGCGTAATCTGCATGCTGCCGTGAAAGAAGTGAAAGAAAGCTATGGCGGTACTGTTCCAAATACGCCAGAGGAAATAAGCCGCCTTAAGGGCGTTGGCCCTTATACAGCAGGTGCGATTCTAAGTATTGCATACGGGCTGCCGGAGCCGGCTGTTGATGGGAATGTCATGAGGGTGCTCTCGCGCATATTAGAAATTTATGATGATATTGCTAAACCTGCCACAAGAAAAGTATTTGAGCAGGCTGTGAGAGAATTGATTGACCATGATCATACGTCTGAATTTAACCAGGCCTTAATGGAGCTTGGGGCTTTAATCTGTACGCCGACAAAGCCTTCATGTCTGCTATGTCCTGTACGTGAGCATTGCCAAGCGTTTGAAAAAGGGTTGCAGCAGGAGCTTCCTGTAAAGACAAAGGCCAAGAAGACGAAGACAGTTCAATTAAGTGCCCTTGTCTTGATTGATAAGAGCGGCAGGATGGTTATTCGAAAAAGGCCGTCATCCGGACTGCTTGCTGGTTTATGGGAATTTCCCAATTATGAGGTCAGCGGCATGGAGGATTTAAAGCAGATTATGGCCAAGGAACATCATCTTGTCATAGAAGATATTCGTCCAATTGGACAAATCAGCCATGTCTTCTCCCATCTTGTTTGGGAAATCACTGCCTATGAGGCAAGGGTAGAAAATGTGGAACGGTTTACAGAAGAGGGCCGAAAAACTGCCTTTGTGAGGGATGAGGATTTCAAAGACTACGCACTGCCTGTATCCCATCAAAAAATCTACGAAGCCCATTTAATGAATGAGAAACAGTGACGGATTATCCGCCACTGTTTTTTTTCATTAGTCATAAGAGATGCGTGTCCCGTGTGTCCAGTCAGCCTCAAAGCGGGTTAATCCGCCTCGGCGTTCAATTTCCTCGATAATCTCACGTTGAATCGTATGCCCTTCAACATTTAAATAAGGCATAATCTGCATAAGAGAATGATGAAAATACTCAAGCTCTGAGTCCTTCCATTCCTCCTTCTTAATCATTGACAGCTCAGTCATATCTCGTCCTACATACATGTGTAAGCCCTCCTTTAAATAATAGATAGTTTTCCGAAAAGCTGCCTAAATCACTCGTAAAAGTTTTGAATAACAATATGTGTCTTGGACACATTAATAGTTGTGGAGGTGATACGAATGGCTAACAACAGTTCAAAAACAAATGCTAACCTAGTGAGACAACAAAACGCACAATCTGCAGGTCAAAGCCAAGGACAATACGGCTCTGAATTTGCATCTGAAACTGATGTGCAAAGCGTAAGAGAAGCTAACCAAAAAGCTGAACAAAACAAAGCGAAAAACTCCGGTAACTTCGGAAAACAATCTTAATGCATGCTTAATCCGAAGCACTTGCCCTTGCCTGGCAGGTGCTTCTTTTTATGTCGACAAAACCTCTTATTAGCCAACAGAAAAAGTCAAAGGGATTAAAGCACTACATAGAGAAATTATTCTTTATACGGACAAGAGGTGGGTGATGACGATGAAAAGCTTTGAGGAATTAGTGAATGAGCAGATGTTGATCATGGATAAATTATTAAATATGCAAACAGAACTTGACCGTTACAGAGAGCTTGAGGAAGAATTGAGGAACCGTAAGAAGGAGCAGGATTTATTATCCGTACAGGATGATATTATGGAAATGAAGAAAGAGCTGAATTCGATTCAGAATATTTTCATGCAGCTGACAGAGAGGGTTATTGAAAGCTACCAGACGAAATCCTCTACTGAGAAAATCATGCATGATTGAGATTGTTTTTAAAGGGCATCTAATCGATGTTCTTTTTTATTTGTTTAATCGAATGTTTATACATATAGAGCCAAGTGTTTCACATATGGCGGGAAGTGGGAAGTATATAATACTTGTTCATGAGGTTGTATGCATAATCCTGGTTCACTTTGTTTTAAAATCACGCTCAAATCGTTATAATAAATAAGAAGAATACGGAAATGGTGTCTTATTTATACTGAATAAGGACAAGGGTGAATTGATTGGTGATAGATAAGTGCCCTGCCCATAGGGTGAGAAAGTAGGTAATACAACGTGCGAGTACCGAGAGAAGGAGAAGAAATCCAAATACACAGCTATAAGCATAATGGACACATCCACCGAGTTTGGCAAGAAACGACCGTTTTGAAGGGAACGCAATATATTGTGATTGGGTGCAATGACCGGACTCTCGTCACCGAAAGTGATGGCCGGACATGGCTGACGAGAGAACCTGCAATCACCTATTTCCATTCGCAATACTGGTTCAATATAATTGGCATGCTGCGAGAAGATGGGATTTATTATTACTGTAATTTAAGCTCCCCTTTCGTCTTTGATGGAGAAGCCGTAAAATATATCGATTATGATTTGGATATTAAAGTATATCCAGATATGACGTACAATTTACTTGATGAGGATGAATATGAGCAGCATAAGCGTGAAATGAGTTACCCAAATGTAATCGATCATATTCTAAGACGGAATGTGGAAAAATTAATCGGCATGATTCGGGCGAAGAAGGGACCGTTCGCGCCTGAATTTGTTCATAGCTGGTATAAGCGTTATGTAACGATCAAGAATAACGAAAGATAGCCTGTTTCCATTACGGACGGGCTTTTTCCGTGATAAGAGGAGAATTAATAGTGAGCAGTATAAAACGGTATATGAAATTTGTAAAACCTTATAAATGGCAAATCATCATCACGATTCTCATCGGAATTGTGAAATTCTCCATACCGTTGATTACTCCGGCATTGCTTGGTTACGTCATTGATGATGTCATCGGGGCGAATGCCCTGACAAAGGATGAACAGCTTAGGAAGCTGTTCATGCTGATGGCTTTAATGTTCTTTATCTTTGTCGTTGTCCGACCGCCTGTTGAATATTACCGTCAATATTATGCGCAGTGGACAGCGAGCAAGATTCTGTTTGATATACGTGACAAGATGTTTGGTCATATACAGAAGCTGAGCTTTAAGTATTATTCCAATGCCAAGGGCGGGGAAATCATATCCCGGGTAATCAATGATGTAGAGGAGACGAAGAATTTTGTCATCACCGGGCTGATGAATGTATGGCTTGATCTTGTCACCATCCTCATTGCGGTTGGCATTATGCTGGCTATGGATGTAGAGCTGACACTGATTTCATTGTTGCTCTTACCTCTTTATGGTTTTTCAATTAAATACTTCTTCGGCAAGCTTCGGGGATTGACCAGAGAACGTTCTCAGGCCCTTGCGGAGGTTCAGGGATACCTGCATGAACGGGTGCAGGGAATGGCTGTAATCAAAAGCTTTGCAATAGAAGACCATGAACAAAAGCAATTTAATCGGGAGAATGGCAACTTCCTTAAAAAAGCCCTGACGCATACGAGCTGGAATGCCAAATCATTTGCGGCTGTCAATACAATTACAGATGTTGCGCCGCTGATTGTGATTCTTTTTGCCGGCTATCAAGTCATATCCGGAAATTTGACACTTGGAACGATGGTTGCCTTTTATGGATACATAGACTTGCTTTATGCGCCATTGAGACGGTTGATGAATTCCTCCACCACATTGACTCAGTCGCTGGCATCAATGGACCGTGTATTTGAGTTCCTGGATGTCCCTTATGATATCGAGGACCGCCCGAATGCAAATGAATGTAAGGACGTGCAAGGAACAATCAAGTTTGAGAATGTTTCCTTTTCCTATGGAGAAGATGAAAACCTAGCTTTGAAGAATATTAATCTCGAAGTAAAGCGTGGAGAGACTGTCGCATTGGTTGGGATGAGCGGAGGAGGAAAATCTTCCTTGGTCAGCTTGATTCCGAGATTTTATGATGTGACAGAAGGCAGGATTCTGCTTGATGGAATCGATATCCGTGATGTTAAGGTCCGTTCCTTGAGAGATAATATTGGCATGGTCATGCAAGATAGTATCTTATTCAGTGACTCGGTTCGTGCTAACATTCTGCTTGGGAAGCCAGAGGCAACTGATAAAGAAGTATATGAGGCAGCTAAAGCTGCCAATGCCCATGATTTTATCTTGGGTTTACCGAGCGGATATGAGACGAAAGTGGGCGAGAGAGGCGTCAAGCTCTCAGGCGGGCAGAAGCAGCGTGTGTCCATTGCTCGTGTATTCCTTAAGAATCCGCCAATCCTGGTTCTGGATGAGGCGACCTCAGCTCTTGACCTTGAGAGTGAGCATCTCATTCAAGAGGCGCTTGAGAAGCTGTCAGAGGACCGGACGACCTTTATCATTGCCCACCGGTTATCCACGATTACCCATGCCGATAAAATCGTCTTAATCGAGCATGGTGAAATCACTGAGAGCGGCACCCATCAAGAATTGATGGACAGGCAGGGCTCTTACTATGATTTGTTTAAAATCCAGCAATTGGACAGTTAATGAAGAAGCTGAGCTGAAAGCTCCGTTCAAAACGGGCTTTTGGCTCGTTTTTTTGTTGCCGGGAGTTACCATGCTTTATGAAAGGTGTAAAAAATGGTTATGAAACAGCCATCTTTGGAGTGTGAGTTCGGGTTAATTGAAAGGAAATAGATGATGGAGCATAGAATTTCTTATAGTAAGCATTCTTGCACTTTTGAAACTAATAAAGGAGGATGTACTTAATGACAGCTGTATTTTCCAAAGTTCAAGACGTACTTGAAAACTATAAAACATCCGTTTACGAGAAGGATGTTGAAAAGTTCTTATCCATGTACGCTCCTGAAATGCATATTTATGATTGCTGGGGGAACTGGGAGGTTAAGGACCTTTCTTTGTGGAAGAATAATGTAGCAGAGTGGTTTAATGGATTGAACGAAGAGGGTGTTTTACTTAAGGTTGATTTTCATGACCTAGTAGTTGAGGAAGATATAAACCTTGCATTTGTTTATTGTACTGTAACATTTACTGCACATTTAGCAGATGGTGGTGAGCAACTTCGCCAAATGTCTAATCGATTCACATATGGTTTGAAAAAGGTGAATGAATCATGGTTTATAATCCATGAACATTCCTCATTACCTATAAGTGTAGAAACTGGTAAAGGAATTTACAACATGGGTAAAGGTTAAATAAGGATGACTGCTGCATATCTTATATTCTGGACTATAACTGAATGGTACGTTAGATGTCACAGAAAGGCTGTTTTTAAACCTCGGTCGTCAGGGAAACAGAAACAGCAGCAATACGCTATAAAAACAGGCGGAAAACCAAAACGGTTTTTCGCCTGCTATTTTGAGCGCTCAATGGCTCTTATGCTTGATCATCATCCGGTAATTGTACGGATTTGTTTTCTGCTTTATGGTAGGAATGGAAGCTATTGACGAGCATTTCGAGATGCTCCAGATAGTCTCCGTATTCCAAAATCGCGGAGATCAAGGTGACCATATGGTAGTAAACAGGTGTTTCATCCGTGGCATTAATGCGGAAGCCTCTGACAACCTCAATCAACTGCTGCTTATTATATTGCTCCTCTGTCTCGGCATATAAGTATCCTGGTTTAACTTTTTCCGTGAATTTCAAATGGATATGTTCATGTTTTCTCATCAGGATATCGAGCTGTTCTTGGACTTCAAGCTGGAAGTCATCCGGCATTTGGTGAAACTCTACTTCAAAACGGTGAAGTCTTTTTAGGATATCGAGCGCTCGTCGGTTGGTCGCAATCATATAGCGATAAAGGACGAGCTTTCGAGCCTTTGCAATATTATTTTTCTTGAAATATTGCCGTTCCTCTTGATACATATCATAAAGCCGCTCGGATTTGCTCATGTTCTCCTTAAGCCGTTTAATATCCTTCTTTAAATGCACATGCTCGGTCGTGCTGCGTGAGCCAATGCGAATCCAGCGCAGAATCTCATCAGTGGTGTAATTAATTCGTGTGAACAGCTTTGTTTCATATTTAGGCGGAAGAAAAATCAAGTTCACTAGGAAGGCTGAGAGAATCCCGATGAGAATGGCGAATACTCTCCAGAAAGCGAACGTTGTAAAATCGCCTTCAGGTTGCTCCATAATCAAGATTAATGTCACTAAAGAGATGGTTAATTGATTATCATTTTTTAGCTTCAGATTAATGACGATTGTGATAATGGCAGCGAGACCGATTAATAACGGCTCGTTTCCGAATAACAGGACAAATGTGATGGCTACCAAGAAACCGATGATATTGGCCTGTATTTGGTCAATCAATGTTAAATAGGAGCGATAAATAGTCGGCTGTACGGCAAATACCGCCGAAATGGCTGCCAATGTAGGGGATGGAATCCCAAGCAGTACCGCTACATAAATGGCTATGACTATGGCTACTCCCGTTTTAAAAACTCGGGCACCAACCTTCATAAATTCTACCTCTTCCTTTATCTAAAGTTATGCAAATCGTTTGTCTATTTTCACTCAATGTACTATACAGGGTTTTGGCCGGATGTTCAAGATATACTTGTAAATTGACTTATATATGATAATTATTTTCCCCTTTACTCACTCAAGAATGCATGGATGCCCTAGTTTCCTTCTTTAAAACAAAATAGATGAGCTTACAACTGTCTTGGTAGTTAAAAGTAAAAGCCCTCCTGATCAAAGGAGGGCTTTTTTTCAATACGCGAATCATTCTGTTGAAACGGAAGGATCGGCATGTTCCTTCACAGGGACGATTTGGATGAAGTTTTGAGCTGGGTTCTCTAAAAGGAGGGCCAGTTCTTCTGCTTCTGCTTTTTGTCCATTTGAGCCTAGTATGCTCATGTATTGACTAAGAAGCTCGGTAACATCCTTAACGCCTGTATCAGTTAATTTCTCGATGGATACAAGTGCGCCTTTAGCGATCCTGCGCTGGAGGGCATCTTTATTCAAGCCGCGCTCTGGCTGATAGCGGAGATAAATGACTCCGCCTGTCATGCCGGCGCAAATCCATGGGCCTGGATCACCGAGTACAAGTCCGCGGCCATTGGTCATATACTCAAAGGCAAAGCCTTTAATATTGGAGTTAACACCAATATTGCCTTTTTCGTCGGCTGGTATATCCTGTTTAAGCAGTCCGCCGATAATCATATCTGCACCAGAGAGACGGATTCCGGCACGGGCATCGGCATCACCTTGGGCGATGAGCAAGCCTTTTTGAGCACCATAGCCAAAGCCTTTACCAACGGAGCCGTTATAGTATTGTCCATCTTTTCCTTTATCCTTCAAGATGGCGATTGTTCCGCCAAAGGATGTTTTACCTGTTCCGTCCTGGGCTCCGCCATCGACAACGATATTGATGCCTTCTGTGTTGTATGCACCAAGACCGTTTCCTGGAATGGAGCCTTTATAGGTTAGATTCACCGGATCAAGCTTTCTGTATGAACCATCTAAGCGCCCGCGTACTCGATGGCAGGAAACGCGGCTGCCAAGAACACGTTGAATGGCGTTGACATTTTGGAAATTACGGGATTGGAACAAATCGTTCACACTTGAATCAAGATATTCGGCACCAACCGCTGCCATTTGGACCATGAGCTCCTCATCCGATGATTTTGATTCCATCTTGGAGATTTGTCCAAGCTCAAGGGTCTTAAGCAGATAGGTTAGGTCAAGCATGTCTTTGCCTTTTGTTTGCTCGAGCAGCTCAGAATGACCGACTGCTTCTTGAAGATCCGTAATGCCGAGCTGGGCAGCCAATGTCTTCAGCTCATTACCGAAAGCGGTGAACATATTGACGATCCCTTCAACGGCTAAATCGTATTGCCTTGGTACGAAGCGGCGCAAGCCATGTTCTTTAGCTTCAGCTTCAGAGTCGATTTGAGTTGCAATACCGACATGGCATGTATCCAGATGACAGCCGCGGCAAGTGGTACACCCGATGGCAATCATGGATAAGGTACCAAAGCCAACACGGTTAGCTCCTAACAGCATCACTTTAAGGATATCTTTTGCACTCTTTAGACCGCCGTCAGCCCAAAGCTCGACATCTTGTCTTAAGCCTGCCTCAAGTAAGGCGTTATGCGCAGATTTAACCCCGATTTCGACTGGAAGACCAACATTTTGCAGGGCATGAATCCGAGCGGCACCAGTACCGCCGTCAAATCCGCTTAAAGTGATAATATCTGCTCCAGCTTTGGCGATTCCGACAGCAATTGTTCCGATATTCGGCACGACAGGAACCTTGACAGCAACCTTGGCTTGGTCATTGGCCGTTTTCAGCTCATGAATCATTTGAGCCAAGTCCTCAATCGAATAAATATCATGGTTATTAGAAGGTGAAATCAAGTCAGAGCCGATTGTCGCATTACGAGCTTCGGCAATCTTCGCTGTCACCTTAGAACCAGGCAAATGCCCGCCTTCACCAGGCTTCGCGCCTTGCCCGATTTTAATTTCGAGCAGGTTAGAAGAGTTTAATAGCTCTGCATTGACACCGAACCGTCCTGAAGCAATCTGCTGTCCGCGTGTCCGAGGGTATTTACCAAGCATATCTTTGATTTCGCCGCCTTCGCCGTTCATGCTGATCATGTTCAGGCGATCTGCTCCTTCAGCATATGCACGGAAGGCTGTCTCATTTTGAGAACCGAAAGACATGGACGCAATAACGAATGGCAGGCTATGTTCACCGACGCCGAGATTGACCATTTCTGGGTTGACAGTATTACCCGTCTGTTTGAAATCTGTTAAATGACGGATGGTTGTCGGATTCTGTTCCTCTTGCTCAGAAATCTTCTCGCCGTAGGCTGTATAATCGCCGGTCTTTGCCACATCCCCGATTGCTTTCCAAATACGCGGGAAGAGGTGGAATGTTTTGCCGATGCGCTCTTTCTCATTTGCATAATCAGTTGTGCGCTGCTTGGCATCTTCCTTCATGGTTTCAAAGTTGTACTTGAGTTCGTTAGAGCCAAAGAAGTTGACGATATTCAGGACTTCTGCAACCTCATCGTGCAAGCCGATGCTTGAGAATAAGCGTCCATACCCGCGAAGCTCGTGAATACCGAGTGTGGAGATCACTTTCTCAAGACCCTTTGACAAGGCCTTATAAAGGTTCGCAACAGGCTTCGCTGTCTCATCAGCGACTGTTCGGAACATATAATAAGGATTGATTAGATTTGCACCCAATCCATAAGCAACGATAATATCATGCAAATTGCGAATAGCTGCAGAACGCAGGGCAAGAGAGCAATCACGACGTTTACCGTTCTTGACAAGTGCTTGGTCAACGGCTGATACGACTAGATGCGGGTCAATCCATAACTGTCCGTCCTTATGTGCTGAATCATCATCCAGACAAAGGATAGAAGCACCATTGCTGACGGCTTGAATAGCCTCTCCTGTAATGCGTGCAAGGGCTTCAGCGATTGTTTCTTCCTCTGTAAATGTCATGGAGATGGTATGCCATTTGCCTTCGCCATCAAATAATTGATAAATCTGTTCGAAGGAAGGCTGGCCCAATTCTCGTACGCAATCCTGACCAGGTTTACCTTCTACTAGCAGAGGGGTAAGAAGTTCAATGATTGGGCCTGCTTGCTTATCGCTTGTAAATAAGGATGGACGTTTTCCGATGATGGTTCTTGTCGAGAAATGCTCCATCTCACGGTCCCTGTCAATGGCAGGGTTTGTGACAACTGCCACGCTTTCTTTAATGAAGTCAGCAATGTTTTGTCGTTCTGGGTTAAGGGCTGCGAGTGGTGCATCATGGCCAAGTGAACGAATTGGTTCTGCTCCTTTTTCTGCCATTTGCTCAACTAATTGGATATTATCGCGCTCCCATCCAAAGGCCTTATACTGCCCGTTTTGGATTTTGGAGTCCTCTTGGTTCACGATTATTTTCTTCGCTTCAGGAGGAAGCATGCGCAGGTGTGTATCCTTAAATGAAAGTCGACTGGAGAAGCGTTCGAACACTTCTTCTTGATAGTGCTTATATTCATAAAGCTTGATGGTATCTCCGTTCCATTTCAAGCCGACCTTTTCTCCTGGTCCGATTGGTTTTGGATCGGCAACATATTCAGTCGTTGGAATGACACCAGGTTCTGAACCGAAAAGATAAGAGCTTGATGTTTCCATCATCCATAATGGGCGCAAGCCCAGTGAATCAACGGAGAACGCTACTTCGTCTGCGTGGCGGGAAATGATGGCTGCTGGTCCTTGGGCGAAATGTCCCCAGGATTCACGTAAGTATGTGTACAAATCCTGAAGATGTCCAGGATATTCCTTCATCTCATTGATGATTGGAGGGAAGATGATATCAAGCGCTTCGAATAAGCTGTAGCCTTCGCGGTAAATAAATGTTTCGAGCGTGCGGCTAAGGTCTTGTGAATCACTTCCGCCTTGCACGAGCGGAACACCAATCATTTGTGCTTCATCCCGTAAGCGTGCAATCGTATTAATCTCGCCATTATGGCCGAGAACGCTGAATGGCTGCACACGGAAGAAGCTTGATAATGTATTCGTGCAATACCGGTTATGTCCTAGAGTCATAGTGGATGCAACGAGCGGGCTGCTTAAGTCAGGATAATATTTTGGCAGAATATCCCCGGCACCCATAACCTTGTAGACCGCATGATATTGGCTTAAGGATGAAACATGAATCGATTCATTTTTTTCAATTTCTATAGTCAAATCAAATAAAAGGGAAGAGAGTGCTTGCTGGTTTAACTCTTTATTGGCAATAAAGCCAACCTGTAAGAAGACAGGGTTCTCCTGCAGGGCGATTGGTCCGAGTGCGTCTGAAGAATAGGCTTGATCGGACACAAAGACCTCATTTAATCCGCTGCTTTTTGCTTTGTGGACAATCTCTTCGATTGTCTGTCCTTTATCGGCGCGGCGGTCTATAAAGAAGTGACCAACGACGAAGTGAGAGGAATCAGCCAGGGAAGAATCGACCCCTGTATTTTTTAGCTTTTCTTGCCATAACGCACGCGGGATATCTATATGAATGCCAACGCCGTCACCTTCACCATTAATAAAACCAGCGCGGTGGTTCATGGTTACAAGGGCATCAATACACGCAAAGATATTTTCACGTGTTGGGATTTTTTTCTTTTCTACACAGGCGATAATTCCGCAAGCATCATGTTCAGCTTTATGGAATTCGGTAAATTTGCTAGGACTCCATTTTTGGTTCATAAGAAAGGCAACGGATAAGCTTGCGCCTATTTAATTGCCAGTTCACCTCCTGCTTAAACTTGTGGTATTGGATGTAACTTTGGAAACTAATTGGAAGGGAATACATAGTGTGAGGGTATACAATCATTAAAGACTAATAGCTATATAGTATCATTAGAATTTTCAGAAATCAATTAATTATGCATTGGTCACTAGATTGTAAAAAAATATGCAATCAGTAAAACAGCCTAATGTAAACGCTTCCTTTATTCATTTGTAGAATAAATCCGCTTATGATAAGCGGATTTACCTTTGAATAATTATTCATCTTGATGAATTTATAAAGATTTGAATGCTTCGTTGACTGCTTCTATCGTTCTATCAATATCTTCTTCTGTATGAGCGGTTGTTAAGAACCAAGCCTCATATTTCGAAGGGGCGAGATTAATGCCCTGCTCAAGCATGAGTTTGAAGAAACGGCCGAATTTTTCTCCGTCAGTTGCTTCTACCTGTGCGTAATTGATGATTTCTTCTTTTGAATCTGTGAAGTATACAGTCAAGGCACCTTTTAATCGATTAAGCTGAATAGCTACATTATGCTGCTTAGCTGCATTGCGGATGCCGTCTTCTAATCGGGCACCGAGCGTGTCTAGGCGGTCATATACCCCTTCTTCTTTCAAGATTTCGAGGCAAGCGATGCCAGCTAACATGGAAGCAGGGTTTCCGGCCATTGTTCCAGCTTGGTAAGCGGGTCCCATTGGGGCTACCTTATCCATGATTTCTTTTCTGCCGCCATAGGCGCCAATTGGCAGGCCGCCGCCGATGATTTTCCCAATAGCGGTAATGTCCGGCTCCACGCCTAATAGGTTTTGAGCACCGCCATACATAAAGCGGAATGCAGTGATGACCTCATCATAGATGACAAGGGAACCGTGTGCATGAGCGATTTCATTTACAGATTCAAGGAATCCTGGCTGCGGCTGAACGATGCCGAAGTTTCCGACGATTGGTTCAACGAGAATACCTGCTACTTCTTCTCCCCATTTCTCCATTGTCTCTTTAAAAGATTCAACATCATTGAATGGTACAGTTATAACCTCTTTGGCAATGCTTTGAGGAACACCGGCAGAGTCAGGTGTACCGAGTGTAGATGGCCCTGAGCCTGCAGCGACTAATACGAGATCGGAATGTCCGTGATAGCATCCGGCAAATTTAACGATCTTGTCTCTTCCTGTATACGCTCTGGCAACACGAATCGTTGACATGACGGATTCAGTGCCTGAATTTGTGAAACGAATTTTTTCCATAGAAGGAATGGCTTCCTGCAGCATTTTGGCAAACGTCAATTCTGATGGTGTTGGTGTTCCATAGAGTACCCCGTTCTCTGCTGCTTCCGTAATGGCCTTCGTAATATGGGGATGTGCATGACCTGTAATAATCGGTCCAAAAGCAGCAAGGTAGTCTATGTACTTATTGCCGTCAACATCCCAGAAGTAAGCGCCTTTACCTTTTACCATGGAGACGGGCGATCCGCCGCCGACAGCCTTGTATGACCGTGAGGGGGAGTTGACTCCTCCGACGATAATTTCGAGGGCTTCTGCATGCAGCTTCTCAGATTGTGTATGATTCATAAAAAATACCTCCTTCATGCATAAAGCACGTAATATATTGTAGCACTCCCAAACTTTATTTGTATATGGTCGAGCCAACCAGCAGTTCTGTACAACCAATCATAGTTATGCAGAGCCTTGAGTATATATTACTAGCGGGATGTTCGCGATTGAAGGAGGGAATCCTTTGTTCTATGTGTTTATATCAGCGGTGATTATATGCCTGGGGATGAGCTTGAAGAGCCTCTTGCTTCCGACTGAGAAGGGAGAGAGAATTTCCTTGGAGCATTTGTATTGGATTATAACGGTCTATTTCATCTTCTTGATAGGCTTTGGGTTATTGTATGTCTTGATGGATTTGAAATTTGGTTCGGTTATTCACTTGAACGGTTTGCCTGTTATGGGAGGGTTCTTCGCCAAGCTTGCTTCATCACTCTATTTCAGCACGATGACCTTGCTGTCTGTGGGGTATGGGGATATGGTGCCTGTTGGTGTCGGGAGATGGATTGCTTCTATAGAAGCGTTAATTGGATATGCGCTGCCGGCGGCATTTGTTGTTCGTACGGCCATTGACTTTGAGAATGTAAAAATTGACCGTAATTAGGTATAGTAATAAATAGATGTAAAGTGAAGGAGGAATCGATATGAGTACGTTAATAGGAAAGATGGCACCTGACTTTAAACTGGAGGCCGGAGATGGAAAGGTTGTAACGATGGCTGATTTTGCTGGGAAGAATGTTGTGCTGTACTTCTACCCAAAGGATATGACACCTGGTTGTACGACGGAGGCTTGCGATTTCAGAGAAAGTCATCAATCGTTTGCTGAACTCGATACCATCATTGTCGGTGTGAGCCCTGATCCAAAGGAAAGACATGAAAAGTTCATAGCTAAATATGATTTGCCGTTTCTCTTATTGTCTGATCCGGAACATGTCTTGTCTGAAGCCTATGGGGTATGGGTTTTAAAGAAAAATTTCGGTAAGGAATATATGGGTGTGGAGCGTTCGACCTTTGTCATCAATAAAGAGGGTGAAGTCGTCAAGGAGTGGCGTAAGGTGAAGGTGAAGGGGCATGTTGAAGAAGCGTTAACCTATATTAAGGAGAATTTATCTTAAAGGCAAAGTGAGGGGAGAGGGAGAAGATGAGGGATCCGCGATTAAAGGTACTGGCCAAACAAATCCTTGAGCATTCTGTGAAAGCGGGAAAAGGGGATAAAATCATGATTCACGGCCAACCGAATACAAAACCGCTTATGCTCGAATTGCTTGAGGAGGCGTATAAGCTGGGAGCCTATCCATTCATGGAGCTTAAGGATGATGAATTAGATAGGCAATGGGCTATACAAAGCAGCCTTGAGCAGTATGAAACAATCGCCAGGTGGGAAATGCAGCGATTCCAAGACTTGGACGCGCTGATTTACATAGTCGGGGAAGAGAATGACGCGGAGATGACCGATATCCCTGCAGAGGTATTCAGGGTGAGCGGTGAAGTCATGAAGCCTGTTACTGATTACTATATTAATAAATGCCGTTGGGTACTCCTGAATTACCCGACAAAATCGCTCGCACAAAAAGCTGGCATGAGCACGAGTAAATTTGAGGATTTCCTTCTTGATGTATGTACGGTTGATTATGCAAAGATGGCAGCTGCTATGAAACCTCTAAAAGAATTAATGGAGAAGACTGACCGTGTGCGTATCGTGTCACCGGGCACAGACCTCACCTTTTCAATCAAGGGGATACCGGCTGTTATGTGCTATGGGGAGCGAAATATACCGGATGGGGAAGTGTATACCGCTCCTGTCAGAGACAGCGTTAACGGCACCATTACCTATAACACTCCTTGTCCCTACCAGGGGACAACCTTCCGTAATGTGAGTTTGACCTTTAAAGATGGAAAGATTATCAAAGCTGCGGCTGATCAATCAGAGAAAATAAATGATATTTTTGATACTGACGAAGGTGCCCGATATATTGGAGAGTTCGCACTTGGCCTCAATCCGATGATTCATCATCCAATGGGCGACATTCTCTTTGATGAGAAAATTAATGGCAGTATTCATTTCACGCCTGGATTGGCTTATAAGGAAGCGGATAATGGAAATGTATCCTCTATCCATTGGGATATGGTTCTTGTCCAGCGTGAGGAATACGGTGGAGGAGAGATTTACTTCGATGACCGTCTCATTCGCAAAAATGGTTTATTTGTCGTCCCGGAGCTTGAGGGATTGAATCCGAATGCCTTGCTTCGGAAGGGGAAATGAGCCCTTTTTATAGAATGAAGGCTCATCCCCTAATCAACCTCGGACAATCTGAATAAGATGAAATCAGGGAATACCTCCTCAAACATAAATGTTGATGACTGCAAAAGATCATTATTTTGCAGTCCTTTTTTTGGTATTTATAGGGAAAGTTTCTTAATATAAATAGTAAGAAATTAGTTATAAGATGTTTGGGGGATGTAATTATGAAAATTGTCTCGTCTTTTTTGCCTCCGAGAGCGCTGCAGAAATCCATCACTGAGAAGTTTAATGAACATGAGTTCTGCTTTTTTAAGGGGATGGAACAGATTGACGATAAACTGATTGGTGAAATGGAAATCTTCATTACATATGCGGAAGACTTGAGCCCAGAAATTATCAATCGTGCGTCCTCGCTCAAATGGATTAGCGCAATGGCTGCAGGTATTGATAAGATGCCGATTGAAGCTATCGAGAGCAGGGGAATCCTTGTGACGAACGCAAGAGGTATCCATGCTGTCCCGATGTCTGAATTTGCACTGGGTCTCATGTTATCACATGTGAAAAGGCTGGCTGACTTAAAGGATTTGCAAAGGGAGAGTACATGGAATAAATGGCTCCCTGTAGGTGAATTGTGCGGAAAGACACTCTTGTTGCTTGGAACTGGAGCTATTCCGGAGGAAATAGCTCGTCTTGCTGATGCATTCCAAATGAAGGTGATTGGCGTGAATAGAAGCGGCCGTTATGATGGAGAGAGTTTTTCTGATGTGCACCCAATTGGACAATTGAATCAGGTACTCCCGGAGGCACATATCATTGTGTCTGTCCTGCCAAGTACGCCAGAGACGAGGGGGCTTCTCACATATGATCATTTCAAGCAGATGAGAAGTGATGCTCTCTTTATTAATCTAGGAAGAGGAGATCTTATCACGATAGAGACGTTGAAGAGGGTGCTGGAGGATAAGGTCGTTGGTCATATGGCGCTTGATGTGTTTCCTGCCGAGCCGCTTGACGCCGATAACCCGCTTTGGGGCTATTCGAACTTGACGATAACTCCGCATATCTCCAGTATCACGGAGAATTATCTTCCGAGAGCCTTTGCCATCTTTGAGCACAACTTAGATGTGTATTCTGGCAGAAAAGAAGATGATTATATGAATAAAATCGATTTAGGAAAGGGGTATTAATATTGAAGATTTATACGAGAACTGGAGATAAAGGGCAAACATCCCTTGTTTACGGGACAAGAGTCTTGAAAACAGATTTACGTGTAGAAGCCTATGGTACCTGTGATGAGGCGAATTCGATGATTGGACTCGCTCTTAGTCATATACATGATTTGGACTTTGAGGGGAAAGATAAGCTTCAACAAGTCTTCCATGTCATTCAAACAGATCTATTTCATGTTGGTGCTGAATTAGCAACACCAGAGGGCAAAAAAGTCGGATGGGTACTCAAGAAGGAGTCCATTACGGATATGGAATTGTATATTGATGAGCTAAATGAGGAGCTTCCTCCCTTCAAGAACTTCATTCTTCCGGGCGGACATCCTGCTGGTGCAACGCTGCATGTTGCACGAACGATTGTCAGAAGGGCAGAAAGAAAAGCTATCGCGATTGGCGAAGGAGTCAACCCTCTCGTGATTGCCTACTTGAACAGGCTCTCCGATTTGCTCTTCGTTGCAGCGCGTTTCTTGAACCTGCGTTTAGGCCGTCTTGAACCCACGCTGCATGAATAGGAGAGGAGATTACCAATCTGAGTGGATGACTTATACCCGCTAGGTTGGTAGAAACATTGACAATACGGCGCTTTATCAAGTAAACTTATTGTAACCATTATAAAGTAAGAATCTATAAAAAAGGGAGTGCATGACGGTGTCTCACCAACTTAAAGATGCTTTAGATACTCTGAAAACAACTGGTGTCCGCATGACTCCGCAACGTCATGCCATATTAGAATTTTTAATTACATCACATACACATCCAACTGCAGATGATATTTACAAAGCATTAGAAGGTAAATTTCCCAATATGAGCGTAGCAACTGTCTACAATAACTTGCGTGTGTTCAAAGAGGTTGGATTGGTGAAAGAGTTGACGTACGGAGATTCATCCAGTCGTTTTGATTATTCTTCCTCTGACCACTACCATATTATTTGTGAGAAATGCGGGAAGATTGTCGATTTCCATTATCCAGGTCTTGATGAGGTTGAGCATCTTGCTTCGCATGTGGCTGGTTTCAAGGTAACTCATCACCGGATGGAGATTTACGGAGATTGCCCTGATTGTGCAGCTAAAGAAGTGCATTAATTTTTGAACCCGCTAAATTAGCGGGTTTTTTATAAGAGAAAAGAAGCCGGTGAAAAACCAGGCTTCTCTTTTTTATGCATGATGGTTCTCTTGGTTTTTTCTATTATAGGTTTCATCAAATTCCTTGCCC